>JANORU010000577.1:0-1943 GCA_031415475.1 Hyphomicrobium sp. | reverse complement strand
ACTCGCGCGAGGACCTCAGCGGCGAGGCTGGCTTCGATCCGGCCGTGCGCCGCCTCCAGCTCTTCCTCCGGGGTTTCGGCGTTCGCGACTTCCGATGTTGCCAATTGGGTCGTGGGCTCGTCGGTCTGACGCTTGGCCTTCTGGAACTCGATGAACTCGGGATACTGCGCGAGAAGCTTCACGTCGATTCGTGCGGGCTGCGCATTGAGGACTTCGCGGCCCCGGGGCGAGATCCGGAAACGGCCTCGCTGCGGCGACTCCAGTAGACCGCCCCGCTCCAGATAGACCTTCGCCCACGCCACGCGATTGGCAAACCGAGACTGACGTCCGCTCGGCAGCAACTCGTCCTGCTCGGCCGGAGTGAGCTTGAGTTCGGTGCCCAGCCGACCGCGGGCATCCGCGAGGAGGTGCTCTTTGCCATCACCAGCGATTCGCAGCAGCGGCAACATGATGGACTGGAAATCAGGAACTGGCACGTTCTCCCCCTCTTCGCGCCCGACGCGAATTGACCTCGCTGACGAGGGCGGCCGCATAGCGCGCGGCGTCCTGGTCCAATCGCACACCCCGCGCATGCCGTGGTGGTCACGTCGGTTGCTACATCTCGGGCGTGAGAGGGCGGGACTCCACGATCTGAGCAAATCGCCGTCCATCCGGGTGAGGACGGGGATTGGGCCGTCACGATTTGATTGGAGTCGCTGACGTGGTGGTCACACCTCGTGGAATTGCTACCTCTCTAGGCCGGAAGTGGCAAGGTAACAAGCGAAGTCATTTGCGATCGACGCGATTTCACGTTCGGACTCCCGTCATTGCGAAAAAGCGGACGTTCTAGCTAGTTTCTGTCTCAAAACAGCCGACGCCGGTGTCTTGTATAGTTCCTATGATGGTGTGAGAAAGGGCGATCTGAGCAAAAGGGTGGCATTTGCTAGGGATCTGCCAATTTTCTGGGACGTGGACGCGCGGGGTACAAGGCTCCCCGTGGGTGAGCCGCCGGGGCGCAGGTCGGTAGCGTTAGGTTAGGCCGCGGCGGGCCGACGCTTCTTCTCAAGAAGGGCGGCCAGGACCAAGAGATTATTGGCGAGCACCGCGACGCCAACGAAGACCGCGAAGCGATCGAGCCCGTGCACGAGGCATCGTTTCATCCCGCGACCTCGGAAAAGGACTGAGATGCGGCCCTCGACGCCCGCCCGGAAACGCTGTGCTCGCTTGAAGGGGCGGCTCTTCTCGTAAGCCTCGCGTTCGGGGGTCTTTTGGCCACCGCGTTGGGGGATGCTTTCAATGACGACGCCTGCTTCCTTGCAGGCCTCAAGGCTGTCCTTGCTGTCGAAGCCGCGATCGGTCGCGACCAATCGAGGTGCGGCGCCAAAGCGTTTCATGTGGTGATCGAGAGTAGGCCTGATGTGATCCTGGTCCGCAGGGTTGCCCTTGAGGATTTCATAGTCGGTGATCAGGCCGTTGCCGCTCTCGACGAGGCGGACTTTGTGTCCGAACTCAACCGGCTTGCGAGCCTTGCCGCGGACGATGAGATCCGTGTGCGGCTCGAAGATCGAGAAGAGCTTCTCGTCGACCGGCACTTGTTCGCCACCAATGATCCGGCGTCGAGTCTGGTCCACGGCACGCTGGCCGAGACCTCGAAACTCCTCGACCTGCGTCAGCAGCGCGCTGACAATGGCTGCCCGCATGGGATCGAGGCGGTTGACGATGGGTCTGGCCGCGGCGACATGAACCGCTGCCTTTTGCATGACCTCCTCGGTCACCTTTAACAGGTCACGGTATTTGCGGATCTGCTGGCGTGAACGTTGTCGGCCCGTCATCCGAGAGATCTCCTGCATGCGTCGCCTGGCGCGTCGCGTCCGATCAGGAAAGTCACAGTCAAGCATCGCGCCAAGCTCGGCGTGAAGCTGTTTGACCAGGCGGGTGTGGACGCGGACGACATCCCAAAGCAG
>JANORU010000576.1:0-7075 GCA_031415475.1 Hyphomicrobium sp. | reverse complement strand
GGATTTGGATGCAGGAGCAGCCCTGCGGCACTGGTGCGCTTTGGGCGCGCTGGCGTCTCGCTTGTCTCCTGGAAGGAGCCCACGTGCTTTATGCAATCAGCGGCATCTGCGCTGTCGCGGTCCTCGCGATCTACTGGCTTTATCGCACGAAAAACCGCCAGGACATGATCGCCAAGCGGCTCGAACCCCGGTCGTTTCAAAAGGCCAGCGATCGGCTGACTCAGCGGATCAAGGACACTAATGCGCCGCAAGAAGCCCGGCGGCGCCAATCTCAAGACTTTGGCCGGCGCTGAGTGAACGGCATCTCAGCCGTCACAATCCACTCACATCATTGACGACGCCGAAATCTGGCTCTCGCGGGCTACGCGCTCAAAATTCTCTTCTGAGGATTTGACGCGGTACATGTTCTCGCCGCTTTCAATAGGCAACTGGCGGGTCACGCTGTAGTCTCCGGTAGCGGTCATCTTGCCGATCTTGCCGGGAGCAAAGCGAACTTTTTGCCCGATTCGGTATCGGTGACGAGACATCTGTCTCCTCCTGCATGATTTGGATTGAGCCGTAACAATTAATTTTGATGTACCGCACTGCGGCATCAATCGCCAGAAAAACCTCGATTTTCGGCAGTTAAGCCGCGCGTCACTTCTGCCGTCCGTTAATTTGACCTTGTATTTTCCGGCCATCGGGCCTAAATGCACATCATCGAGTTTGGCCGGACGACCGGGCCGCTGCACTTTGGCATAGCCGAGCGCACGTTCAGAAACCCCCAAAAATCGGTATTCGATGATGCACGCCTAAGTGGGTGTGTATCGGTGCTTACGCTTGAAAAGCCAAAGGAAACACAATGATTAACGGCACAGTGAAGTTTTACAACGACCAAAAGGGCTTCGGATTCATCGCTCCGGATGCAGGCGGCAACGACGTGTTCGTTCACGCCACAGCGCTTGAACGCGCTGGCATGCGCAGCCTGCACGAAGGCCAGAAGGTTCAGTTCGACACCGAACAGGACCGCCGCTCGGGTAAGACGGCTGTTGCAAACATCAAGGCTGCCTAAGCCACAGCGCAACCGCGCTTAAGCTTGGCGTCTTATGACGCACGATTTTGCGGGTCAGTCAGAAATGGCTGACCCGTATTGGTTTCTAGAAACGCGATCCGGCTCTGGATCAATCCGCGCAGAGTGCTCCGCGACGACCACACTCCACCACGGCCCAGCGCTTCGGCCAAGCAATGCCGGCCAATACCATGACGAAACGTCTGGCCAAGTTTCGCTGCCACTGGCAGCGCTGATCTGCTCACAGACCTCCAACACCTCACCACCACGCTCAGCCGAAAGCAACTCATCGGGTTGCCCGACGCTGCATGCTGCATCGCCGATGGCGTGATTGAATACCCAAGGCCCTTGAAGCAATCGCTCGCCGGATGAAGCCGGCGGGTCGCGAGTGCCACCCATCTCAGAATGATCTCGCGCCGGCCATCGCTGAACCGGGCGATACGTCCGGGAAAATCTTCGGCGAATGCAATTTCCCGCTTTGTGAGCGCAAGTTCCGTCAAGCTGCGGCCCTCGAAAGTTTGTGGCCACCCAGGAAACCCAGCAGCAAGCTTGGCTTGCGCCATGGTCCGCGGCGCAATCATCGGCGCGATTGCCGCTGCGAGAACAGCAAGGGCGAACAGCGGCTGCGCCAGCCGATCGATCAAGCGGCGCATGGCCGGACCTCGAATGTCTCGAACCGTTGCGCGGCGGCACAGATCGCCAATGCCGCAAACCCGAAGGCCACAAGGCCGATCCCTTCGTGGAGCGCAGGCGTCGTTTCAGTCCACCCGTTGGCCTCGGCATAGAGCAGGCTCGCAACGCGAATGACATTGGCGCCGATCGCCACAAACCCAGCAAGCGCCACCATCGCCACCGTTCCGGCCGTCGAGACGTTTCGCACCAGACTTATAAAGAGAGCCACAAGCACCAGCGCCCACAGCGAACTCACTCCGCTGCACGGCGCGTCGAACTGCACCGTCTCTCCGTTGATGACGACAAACGTGCCTTGCCGCGAAATACCAAGTCCGTGTAGTTCCAGTAGTCCAACCGTGAGCCAGGCTGAAACAAGCCGCATCGGATAGCCGAGCACGAACTGCAGCGACGGAAGGACCGGCAGCGACAGCGCGACGAGACCATAAAACGCCAACGGCGGCGTTCGATCGAACACCGCGCGGTAGGCCACGTAGAGCACAGCAATCACCGCGACAGCGGCCTGAAAGATCGAAGGGGCCACGACTACGAGGACGGAATAGAGCGCCAGCAGTGCTGCAACGGGCAACAGCGGCACGTGGCCGGCAGGCCTACGCGCGAGCCATCGCGGCATGGCTAGCAGAGCGAACACACCAAGCGTCAAGGCCAGCGCCAGACCCTGCTCCGGCTCGGCCGAGAGCCGCGTGGCATACCATCGCCAGGCGTCCCACGTCGCAGCACCTATGCACAAACCAATGACCAGCGGATGCGTCATGCAACACCTCGATGCGTGGGCTGCTGGCGATAGAGCGTCCACAACACTAGACACGAGACGATGATGATCATCGCCCATTCGTGGGGCTCGGGCACCGTTGGAACGGTCGCGGTGGCGACCGGCTGGAGATTGTGCTCGGAATACTGCGCTTTGGTTTCGAGAACGACGGCTCCGCTCACCGGCGTCACTAGGCGATGGTCGGCAGCGATCGACGTCGCATTTGCCCGCGCCGCTTCGCCTGCATTGGCCATCATGGCGTTGACTTCGTCCGCCGCCCACAGCTTGGCAATGTGGCTTGAACCGAGCGCCAGCGGTGCGCTATGCGAGGCCGTTGCCAGCGTCCGCTTGATCGCGAACGACGGCTTGCCACTGAGTGTCTGCGATAGGTACTTTTCGAGGTCGCTGTGGGTGGAGCCCGAGTTTGGAAGAATGATCCCACCCCACGCCCATGGCGCATCCGGCAGGACCTCGTTGGCGCCCGGCTCGACCGGGTAGAGCGCGACGTTTGGAAAGCGGGTCAATCGGGTGGAAATCTGATCGAGCAATGCCTGGGAGGCGCGGAACGCCACCGGCTGCGGTCCGTGGATCCAGAGCAGTGCGCCACCGGGTTCACCCTCCAACAGCTTGACCGCTTCGGCCAGCACCGGGGCATTGTCCTGGCCGCCACGAAATGAAGTTGCATCGAGTGCGGCGCGAATTTTTCGGGCGTGGTCCGGCGTCCATGCGGAAGGAGCAATGGTAAGCGCCGGTTCAGACGCGATTGCCAGTCCAACAAACCGCCCTTCCGGGATAGTCTCGAGCGAAGCCCGCAACGCCGTGCGATGGCGCTCCATGCTGCGCGAGCCATCGACGACGATCATCAACGCCGATGTCGGAACGGCGGTCCTATTGACGATGGTCTGAACCACGGTGCCGTGATTTCCGGCCGCTTGCGCCGCCATGGTGATGACACGTGCATCCCGCTCGGCAACGATGATGGGCCGCGATTTGGCGAGGTCCGCGTCCGTTACAAATCCCTCAAGCCGGAACCCGCCGCCGGCGATAGCGGCCGCATTCAAGCCACCCGCCGATGCCGACAGCATCGACTTGCCTTCGATCCAGACGGCATGGCGCACGCCATCGGGGAAATTGAAGTTGCGTTCGAAAATCGCCGGCAACGCCATTTCAGCGCGGTTCGCAGCCGTCAGCGTCATCGGGCTGGTAATGCCGATCTTGAACTTGATGGTGCCGTTCGACGGCACGGGAAAGGCTTGCGCCAGAACGCGGCCCGCGCCTTTGGTCGTCACCAACAACGGATCGCGGGCCTGCCGGATCGCGACCTCCTGGTAGGCCTTGCGGACTTCGCCGCGGCCGCCATAGGCCGCCTCTTGCTCGACACCGTTGATCCACAGCGTGGCGCGCGAAACCACCGCGCCCGGCGGCAGGGCAAACCCGACGCGGGCCTCGCGCGCCAAAGCCGACGTGTTGCGGAATTCGAGCACCCATTCCAGATAGCCGACGGCGCTGTCGCCGTTCACCGACCCATCGATGCGCGACGAGACGAGATCGAGCCCCTTGATGCGACCACCGACTTCCGTACCGCCATGGTCGGGATCAAACGTGAAATCTCCAAACTGCGCCCAGCGGCCCTTCTGCAGCGGCGCGGGCAGCGTGTTGAAGGCAATGCCGTAAGTCCGGTAGAAAATTTCGCGAACTTCGGGAACCGAGTTGGCAAGATGCACCTGCCCGCCATCGAAGACCTGCCGGCTGCCAAACGTTACGAGAAAACTCAACAGTCCGGTCGGCCGTCCGACGGTGTCGTAACAAAGCCGGAGCAGCAGATCCTGATCGCCGAGCGCGCGCAAAAGTGCAACGCCGCGCTCACGCTCGGTTGCGTTGGTGCTCACAGCCCACGTCAACCCGATCCGGGTCGCAGCGGCTGGCACATCGAGCAGCAAGAGCGCCGCCAGCCCGATGGCGATTCCGGCTTTCACGGGCCGCCCGCGCCAGGCATCGCCGTGTCGTTGCGCGAGCCGCGTCTTGAGCCGCAGCGTCGTCATGAAGGCAATCACCGGACCCATCGGCAGCAGGCCAAGTCCGTAAAACAGCACCGCAACCACGGCCAGCGGCATGAGCGGGAAGAAGATCAGCGCATAGAATGCCGACACGGCGAGCGACACGCCGGTCAATACCGGCAGCCAACCCGGCAACGCGGTTGAATTTTTCCTGAGATGCACAAGCGCGATGAGGTTGGCGAGCGGGACGAGACCAACCAGCACGGCATGGGCAAGCGTCGGCAACGGATCAAAAAAGGCTTGGGCGCATAGCCCTGTCGCCCATTCGATAGCAATTACCGCCAAGGGAAACAGCACGCCGAACAGGACGGCTGGGGTGTCGGCAGGAAATTGTGAGGGGCGCGCGGCGGGGGCCTCAGCCGCCACCCCATCCGGAGATTTCACAACAGGTTCGAAATGAATGGTTTTGGTTTCGGACGTGTCGGGACGCTTGCGGTCGCTCATGGCGGTTCTCCCTCGCTCGGCCGAGACGCGGGGGACGTGGCCCTCGACGCGAGACGATGAAGAGAGTGCGCGCACTCAAGCGGCTTGATCAGAGGCCGATGTCAGCCACTTCCAGCCAACGGCGGGTTCCGGTGTGCGGATTTGTGCGGAGCTGTGCCGGCGTGGTCTTAAGCGCGCGGTGGCGAGGTGTAGATCGGCTCGACGCGGGTCGAACGCCTGGATTTTTCGGCCTGCTGGGCCCGTTCGAGTGCCGTATAGGCCGCATTCACCCGCCGCGACATGGCTTGCAGATAGGCGCGCACCTCACTTGGCAGATCGACGCTTTCATATAGGTCGGGATGATAAATCTTTGACAGCTTTACATACGCCGCGCGGACGTCGTCGCTGGCTGCCGCTTTTTCGACACCCAAGACCTTGAACGGATCGAACCCCTCGATTTCCGTGACCTTGTTGACAAGATTGGGCGCCGTCGGCACTGAAATCAGCTTCAGCGCCCGGATCGCGGCCTTGGAAATAAACAGACGGTCCTCACCGTACGGTTCAAATTCAAGAAACGGCTGCGGCCCGTTCAAAATGTCTGCAAAATGCCTTGACGCCGAATAACTGAACTTACCCTTGAGTAGAACACCGTCCTCAAGCTCGACTTCGGCCGGCACGGTAACCTGCGGAGCCGGGGTGACATTGTCGACTTTATTGCGCTCGAACATGGGACGGGTGCGCCTCTCGGAGCCGTCCCACAACGAAACGGCGAGCAAAATCTGCCGCTCGCTTCGCAAGGACCGTGCAAATTCCGGCAAACCGCGGCTTAACCCACTTTTGCCGCACAGATGAAGCACTTGGCGCTGGCCCGCGGAGCGTGCTACGCCCGCCACAAATCCGGGATGAACCGGCCGCCACGCGCCGTCCCCGCTCCTCTAAATCGAGACGATCATGAAACTTCGCAATATTGCGATTATCGCCCACGTTGACCATGGCAAGACCACCCTGGTCGACAAGCTCCTGAGCCAGACCCACTCGTTCCGCGAGAACCAGAAGGTCGCCGAGCGCGCCATGGATTCCAACGACCTCGAGCGCGAGCGCGGCATCACCATTCTCGCCAAGTGCACATCGGTCGTCTGGAAAGACGTGCGCATCAACATCGTCGACACGCCCGGCCACGCCGACTTCGGCGGCGAGGTCGAGCGCATCATGAACATGGTCGATGGAGTCGTCGTTCTCGTCGACGCCTCGGAAGGCCCGTTGCCGCAAACCAAGTTCGTCGTCTCCAAGGCCTTGAAGCGTGGACTTCGGCCAATTGTCGCCATCAATAAAATTGACCGGCCGGACGAACGCCACCTCGACGTTCTGAATGAAATTTTTGATCTGTTCGCCAATCTTGATGCCACCGACGAACAGCTCGACTTCCCGGTCCTCTATGGATCTGGCCGCGATGGCTGGATGGCGCTCGACCCGGCCGGCCCGCGCGACGACCTGGCGCCGATGTTTGATCTCATTGTCAGCCACGTGCCGCCGCCAAACATCGACAACGGTCCGGCGCGACTACTGGCGACGACGCTCGAAGCCGACCCATTCCTGGGGCGCATCCTCACCGGCCGCATCACGTCCGGCACCATCAAGCCCAACCAGGCGATGAAGGCGATCAATCACACTGGCATAGTGGTCGAGAATTTCCGCATCACCAAGGTTCTGGCGTTTCGCGGTCTGGAGAGAATTCCGGTCGAGTCCGCCGATGCCGGAGAGATCGTGGCACTCGCCGGTATGAGCGTCGCGACGGTCGCCGATACGCTGTGCGATCTGACCGTCGAGAAGCCGATCCTCGGCCAGCCGGTTGATCCCCCGACGCTGTCGATGACCTTCCGCATCAACGACGGACCCTTCGCCGGCCAGGAAGGCGATAAGGTCCAGAGCCGCGTCATCCACGACCGTCTTATGAAGGAGGCCGAGCGCAATATCGCGATCAAGGTCACCATCTCAGAGGACAAGGACGCCTTCGACGTTGCTGGCCGCGGCGAGCTGCAGCTTGGCATTCTCATCGAGAACATGCGTCGCGAAGGCTTCGAGCTGACCGTGTCGCGTCCGAAGGTC
>JANORU010000575.1:0-11139 GCA_031415475.1 Hyphomicrobium sp. | reverse complement strand
GACCTCGACTTCCTCGAGACGATGCCCGGCATCGCGCCCTACCTGCGTGGCCCGTACCCCACCATGTACGTCAACCAGCCGTGGACCATCCGCCAGTACGCAGGGTTCTCGACGGCGGAAGATTCGAACGCCTTCTACCGGCGCAATATCGCCGCCGGTCAGAAGGGCCTGTCGATCGCCTTCGATCTTGCGACCCACCGCGGCTACGACTCGGATCATCCGCGCGTCAGAGGCGATGTCGGCATGGCGGGCGTCGCCATCGATTCCATCTACGACATGCGCACGCTGTTCGACGGCATCCCCCTGCAAGAGATGACCGTCTCGATGACCATGAACGGCGCGGTGCTGCCCGTGCTCGCGCTGTTCATCATCGCCGGCGAAGAGCAAGGCGTGTCGCCCGACAAACTCGCCGGCACCATTCAGAATGACATTCTGAAGGAGTTCATGGTCCGCAACACGTACATCTATCCGCCCACGCCCTCGATGCGGATCGTGTCGGATATCTTCGCCTACACCTCGGCCCTCATGCCGAAATTCAATTCGATCTCTATTTCCGGCTACCACATGCAGGAAGCCGGTGCGACCGCCGATCTCGAACTCGCCTACACCTTGGCCGACGGCGTCGAATACGTGCGCGCTGGCGTCAACACCGGCCTCGGTATCGATGCGTTCGCGCCCCGGCTGTCGTTCTTCTGGGCGATCGGCATGAACTACTTCATGGAAATCGCCAAGATGCGCGCCGCCCGTCTGATGTGGGCGAAGCTGATCAAGGACGAGTTCAATCCCAAGGACGCGCGCTCGCTGTCGCTGCGCACGCATTCGCAAACGTCGGGTTGGTCGCTGACGGCACAAGACGTGTTCAACAACGCGACACGCACCTGCTTGGAGGCCATGGCCGCTACCCAGGGCCACACGCAGTCGCTGCACACCAATGGGCTCGATGAGGCGATCGCCCTGCCGACCGACTTTTCCGCCCGCATCGCCCGCAACACCCAGCTTCTGTTGCAGCAGGAAAGCGGCACGACGCGCGTCATCGATCCGTGGGGCGGCAGCCACTTCATCGAGCGGCTGACCTACGACCTCGCCGAAAAGGCCAAGGTCCACATGGCGGAAATCGCCGAACTCGGAGGTATGGCAAATGCCATCGCGCAAGGCGTGCCGAAAATGCGGATCGAGGAAGCCGCCGCCCGCACGCAGGCGCGGATCGACATCGGCACGCAGACCATCACCGGGGTCAACAAGTTCCGCATTACCGACGATGCCAAGATCAATCTGTTGAAGGTCGACAACAACGCCGTGCGCGACGCCCAGCTCGCCAAGTTGAGGCGGCTGCGTGCCGAGCGCAACGAAGCCGAGACGCAGGCAGCGCTGACCGCGCTGACCAACGGCGCCAAGGGCACGGCCAACCTGCTCGATCTGTGCGTGAAGGCCGCGCGTGCGAAAGCGACCGTCGGCGAAATGTCGGAAGCGATGGAAAAGGTGTTCACGCGCCACCGTGCGGAAATCCGCGCGATCTCGGGCGTCTACCGGTCGGAGGCGGCATTGAGCAGCGACGTAGCCAAAGTCATCAAGCTGGTCGAGGCCTTCGAGAAGAACGACGGGCGGCGGCCGCGCATCCTCATTGCCAAGCTGGGCCAGGACGGCCACGACCGAGGGCAGAAGGTGATCGCGACCGCGTTCGCCGACCTCGGCTTCGACGTCGATATCGGGCCGCTGTTTGCCACTGCCGATGAAGCCGCGCGCCAAGCGGTCGAGAACGACGTCCATGTCGTCGGCGTCTCGTCGCTTGCCGCCGGACATCTGACGCTGGTGCCCGAGTTACGCGCCGCCCTCGCTAAGGAAGGCCGCGAAGATATTATGATCGTGGTCGGCGGCGTCATCCCGCCGGGCGATTACGAGGCGCTGTTTGCCTCCGGCGCCAAGGCCGTGTTCGGCCCGGGCACAAACATTCCGATTGCCGCGGCGGACCTGGTGATCAAGCTGAATGATCAGTTGGGATACGCGAGGTTGGCGGCGGAGTGAGGGGTGGGGGGCTGATGTAGGTTTTGTAGGTTGGGCTGAGCCCGTTTGCGAAGCCCAACGGCTTTCATAGCCGCGGCAAAGTTGTTGGGCTTCACAAGGTAGTTCAGCCCAACCTACGGACCGTACGGCTACTTGAACAGCGAGACGCACAACGATCCGAACGCAATTGCAAGCGCCAACCAACTGATCAATACGGTCTGCCGACTGTCTCTACGCACCAGCTCTCGAGTTCCTACAATGTGGTCGGCGTTTCCTGGCCTCCATCCTGCAATGAACTTATGTAAGTCACTGTCGGAAAGGCGTCTCAAAGTTGCCGACGAAGTATCCGGCATATGTTCAAGCTTGACGGGGCGAGCACGTAGAAACATTATCGCAACTCCATTTATTTTCGAGACCTTGGACATTCGATTCGGCCAAAAACGTGTCTATTCAAACTTTGCTGTTTGGAAACGATGGACCCCAGCGCCCGATACGTGAAAATCGTTGAATGGTCTGAGGACGATCAAACCTACGTCGGCAGCGCGCCAGGCCTCCTGCTCGGCGGGTGTCACGGCGATGACGAACGCGCCGTGTTCGACGAGCTGCTGCAAATTGTCGAAGAGACGATTGCTCTCTATGAGACCGACGGCAAACTACTCCCAAGCCCAACGTCCGGCCGCGATCTGGCCAACACGTTGCAAGCGGCGGAGTGACAGATTGAAGTGACGAAAAGCGAGCTCCAAAACCTGCTCGACGAGGAAGTACTTGTATGGAGCGCCAAACCACGCTTAGCGCTCGTTGAGGAACTCGGTGACGGCGAGCTGAATTACGAGCGCGAAGCTCGCGCCGGTTGGCATCAGTTTTCGATAACCCTTCTCGAGAACACGAGCGACTACGTTCACGTAATGGTTTCAGTGAACGACGGAAGCCCGAGATGGGCGGTGTGCCCGCTGTCGTCCAGCTTCATCGTTCGTCACGACGGCAGCATCGAACGCTGAAGTGCCACCTCAAAGTAGCTCGTAGCCCGCACATCCATCACCCGTATCGCCCCGCATGTTTGCGCGCACCGAGCCCTCCACTTCGTCATCCCGGCGTCGCGGAGCGGAAGCGCAGCGATCACGTGCGCAGCACATGACAGGCCGGGACCCAGTCAAACCTCATCTCGAAGACTCGCACGGGCCGGAATACGATTGCGGCAACGGCTCAACGCACCTCAAAAATCATGATGCTGATGCTTGACTGGGTCCCGGCCTTCGCCGGGATGACGATGCGGAGAGAGTTGCGCTCCTAGCCCGAACACCCACCGGCCGAGATCTGGCCAACCCGCTGCAGGCGGCGGAGTGATCTCGCCGATCTTTGTGCTGAACCACCGCATGCGCCACCGCTCCGATGTCATCCTCGCGAAGGCGAGGACCCAGACAAGCCGCAACACGATGACTTGAGCGAGATGAATTGAGGATAGAGACCGAGCAGCACGCAGCCCGCACATCCATCGCACTGTAGGGCGCTTTAGCCTCGCAGAGGCGCAATGCGCCGCGAGCTTGCGCTCGCTTTGCCGCCCCCTCGTCATGCCGAAGGCATGCCTCAGGCATATGGGGGCGGACCGGCGGGCCATGAGTTAGTGCGTGGCCAAATTAACAGAAATATCAAAGCGCGATTTGCAGCGCGCTAACTCATCTTTGGCCCGCCGCGTCATGCCGAAGGCATGCTTCCAGCATGATGGGGGTGACCTCGTCGAGTTCGGAGCAATCACCCCCTCCGCGGAGCGCCGCGATCACTTAGCTTTCGCTAAGTGATGGCGCTCCGGTCCTCCCCCTTCGATGGGGGAGGAGTCAGCCGCTCAGTTGGGCGCATTAGCCTCGTAGTGGCGTAATGCGCCGCAAGTCGAGCCAAGCGGCGCGGAGCCAGCACCGTACGCACTACCATCCCTTGACACCGCGCCAATCCGTGCCAACCTCCCATCCATGACCCGAGACGATCTCATATCCCGCATCAAGGCCTGTGAGGCCGATATTCGCGCCGAGGGCGTGGAGCACCTTGCTGTGTTCGGTTCGCGGGCCCGCGGCGACTCGAATGAGAAGAGCGATCTCGACGTGCTGATCGATATCCGGCCCGATGCCCGGTTCTCACTTTACAATCTCTCGGGCGTAGGCCTACGCATCGAGCAGGCCACGGGCATCGCGACCCAAGTGGTTCTCGCCCGGTCTGCGCCCGCTGATTTCAAGCAGCGGATTGCCGACGATACTGTGCCCGTATTCTGATGGCGAAGCCGTCGACAGCCGAGCGCCTGCACCACATCCTCGAAGCCATCGGCGACATTGAGGGCAAAACGAGCGGCCTTACGCGTGATGAGTTCAAACGCGATCGCTTCTTACGCCTCGGCGTTGAGCGCTGCCTGGAGATCATCAGCGAAGCGTCCCGACACATCCCACAGGGCCTAAAGGCTGCTCACTCAGAGATACCTTGGGTTCGCGTTGCCGACATCGGCAATCGAATTCGACATGCCTATCATGCCGTTGACGGCGACATCGTTTGGGAAATCATAGCAACCGAGCTGCAGCCGCTGCGGCGCGCTATCGAGGTTATGGCTCAAAATTGAGAGGGCGCACTCCGCTACCTTCTTCCGTCATGCCGTCACCGACACATTGTGTCTCCCCTCAGCACCGCTTCCAGATGCGGGACGCGGAGCGGTTGCTCATCACGCGGTAGCCTTTTTTCGGATAGCCGCCGTTGTTGGCCACCCAGCGCGCCACGTCGCGCGAATGCTTGGGCTTGAACCGGCCGAGCAAATAGACCGGTCCGCCGCCTGCTTTCTGGCCAACGATATAACCCTGGTGAAAGCCGAACTTGGCGTTCGACGTGACGCACACGTTGCTGCGCGCCATATCGGCCAGGATGGCGCACGCCGACGAGCACGGCCCGTCGATGACGACGCGGCGGCCGGTGCGCTTGATCTCGCGCGCCGCAGCCTTGAAGACAGCCACATCGCCGCCGGGATTGTTGGTCACCACGCACGGATTGTCATAACAGCCGAGCGCCGATGAGACCGTGTCGGCCCGCAGCCCGGTTGCCGGCATGAGGCCGAGTGCGACTATCGCTGCGAGGCCCCGAATCAGGCCTGGGAAATGAGCGCTCAATCGCATGGCAGTCCCCCGATCGGTTTTCGAGCCGGCGGAATGGAGTGTAACGTCAGGTGCCGGCAAATTCCAAAAGCGAAATGCGCTTTTCCCTCACACTGTTCCGCCCGGGACAGCGCCGGCGCCAATCCCCGGGCAAACTGGCAGCATGTCGAACTGCCCGCCAGACCCCGAAATCAAACCCACCGAGAGCCCCGCCATGTCTCCGCTAAGTTCAACCGACGCCACGCCCTCCTTGTCTGTTCGCCGTCCAAGCATCATTCGCACGCCGGCCTACGACGCCTTCATCGCGCGTCTTCGCATCGAAGCCGCAGTGCGGCGCAGCGTCCGCGGGTGAAACGAAAAATCCCGGCGCGGTGAAGCGCCGGGATCTGAGCAACACGATCGCAAACCACGTCGCGATCAGGTTACATCTTCGGCATGACGACCGTGTCGATGATGTGGATCACGCCGTTCGAAGCGGCTACATCGGCGGTCACAACGGTGGCGTTGTCGACCTTGACGCCATCCGTTGCGTCGACGGCGAGGTCTTCGCCCTCGGCGGTCTTGACGTTCATCTTCTTGCCCTTGATGTCGGCCGACATGATCTTGCCGGGCACGACGTGGTACTTGAGAATACCGGCAAGCTTCTCCTTGTTCTCCGGCTTCAACAGGCTTTCGACGGTGCCGGCCGGCAGCTTGGCGAACGCTGCATCGTTGGGAGCGAACAACGTGTAAGGCCCATCGCCTTTGAGCATCTCGACAAGACCAGCGGCCTTTGCAGCCGTCAGCAACGTCGTAAAGTTGCCGGCACCGGCAGCGGTGTCGACAATATCCTTCGACGCGGCTTGCGCGGCCGTAATGGGCAGCGCCATCACCGAGGCAAGGGCAGCGATTTTCACGATCTTCATGGTCATCGTTCTCCTGAGGGGACACATCTTCGATCTCAGATCCACCGCGGCGTGTCGCACGGAGTGCGAGCAGTCCGCGTGGATCAGTAGCTGGACCTATGATCTTCAGATTGATCGGAGATAGGAGGTAAACGGCCCCGGTCAACGCGTTGGATGACCATGATTTCAAACATTATTTTCCAGTAAGGAGTAATCCAGCGCTATACTCTTGCAGAGCCCTTGAAGTGATTTGCGAGATCCGACAGATGCCGACCGTCTCCCCGCGCCGCAGTTTTTTGCAAAGTCTTTGGCCATCCCGACCGTTCGAGACGAGGAGTGAAAGCACGAGGGTGCGCGGGGCGTCAGCCGGGGCTTCGCGACCATCGGCACCGGCGGCGTCAACCGTATCGTCGTCAACGGCAAAGTCGGTACCGCGCTCACTACCGTCTGCTCCGCCCGCATCTCAAACCACGGCGCAACGGACTCCGGCCTACAAATTCAGTTTGCTGCGCGAAGTGCTGACACTGGCGGGCATTCTCGGTGCAGCGTGGACGGCGCTGTGTGAACTCGCCTGGCAGCATATTTCGCTCGCCCAACCGCTGTTCGATCCCTGGAGCCGGTGGATGTTCCAGATCACCAACTTTTGGAACTCTGCGCTGCAGTCCTATGGACTCGAGCCGCGACAGCAACATGCGAGCGCGTACACGGTTGCCGCCTGTCTGGCACTCATCGGCATTGCCGTGCTGTTGTTTTCACCGGCATCACCGAAGTCCGCTCAATCAGGCGCCACAAACACATCGCGCGGCTCGACAGTTATGAGCAAGGTCGTCTTCGCCGGGCTTGTTGTCTTGTTCGCGATGGGCCGTCAGGCCGTCAACGCACCCAACACGTTTCCCGAAATCAATATGTCGTTCAACGGCGTCATTGCCATTGCGGCCGCCTATTTCGCGGCAAGCCTGATCGGTGGGCGGGCGTTTCATGTCCGAGCCGGATGGATCGCGCCGGTGCTCGCCCTGATGCTCGCGGCCAACTGGTTCCTGCTGCCGCGCTGAGGTCCCATATCGGCGCGAACTGGGCACCGCCAAACAGCGGCAGCGGTTGCGGCCGGCACAAATAACACATTGATTTTGCTCGGAGCATTGTGGATTTCTGCCGTGAACTGTGGCCGCCGGACACCTTGCCAACGGCGTTGCCGCGTGCGACTTCAGGCTTAACAAAATCAATCGAGATTCGGGCGCGGCGCGCCCATTCTGTCGTGCGTCCGCCGCCGAGCCGGAGCAACGCCCTCAGGACACACGCGCCGATGGCCCAATCGCAAAACGACCTCTTCGGATCAGATAGCGCCATGGCCGACAAAGCAGCCCGCCGTAAGTCGGGCGATGCCTCCGACAACTATACGGCCGCCGATATCGAGGTTCTGGAAGGGTTGGAGCCCGTTCGCCGCCGCCCCGGCATGTACGTCGGCGGCACGGACGAGAAGGCGCTGCATCATCTGTTCGCCGAAGTGATCGATAACTCGATGGACGAGGCGGTCGCCGGCCACGCGACCTTCATCGAAGTGCGCTTCGACGCCGACGGTTTTTTGTCGGTTGCCGACAACGGCCGTGGCATCCCGGTCGATCCCCATCCCAAGTATCCCAAGAAGAGCGCGCTCGAAGTCATCATGTGCACGCTGCACGCCGGCGGCAAATTCGATGGCAAGGCGTACTCGACATCGGGCGGCCTGCACGGCGTTGGCGTCTCAGTCGTCAATGCGCTGTCGGAGACCTGCGAAGTCGAAGTGGCGCGCGGCCAGCAGCTCTATCGCATGGTGTTCTCGCGCGGGCTGCCGCAGACCAAACTTGAAAAGCTCGGCTCCATCATGAACCGGCGCGGTACCAAGGTCCGCTTCCGGCCCGACGAGGCGATCTTCGGCAAGGGCTGCCACTTCAAACCGGCGCGGCTGTTGAAAATGGCGCGTTCGAAAGCCTATCTGTTCGGCGGCGTCGAGATCCGCTGGAGCTGCGATCCATCTCTCATCAAGGACGACACGCCGGCCGAAGCGGTGTTCCACTTCCCCGGCGGCTTGAAAGATTATCTCGCCTCGGAAATCGCCGGCCGCACGCTCGTCACCAAGGATATGTTTTCCGGTTCGGTTGAAAAAGAAGGCAAGCACGGTTCGGTCGAATGGGCGGTCGCCTGGATTTCCGACGAAGATGGCTTCTGCCGCTCGTACTG
The DNA here is from genome assembly GCA_031415475.1 of Hyphomicrobium sp. Taxonomy (GTDB): domain Bacteria; phylum Pseudomonadota; class Alphaproteobacteria; order Rhizobiales; family Hyphomicrobiaceae; genus JAGVSR01. Next base: position 2,915 of record JANORU010000575.1, on the reverse strand, counting down.
CAACACCATTCCGACGGCCGAAGGCGGCACCCACGAGAACGGCTTCCGGTCCGCACTCTCGAAATCCTTGCGTGAATTCGGCGAGCGGGTCGGCAACAAGAAGGCAGCCCAGATCACCGCCGACGACGTCATGGGCACGGCCGCGGCGATGATGTCGCTCTTCATTCGCGAACCGGAATTCCAGGGCCAGACCAAGGACAAGCTCGCGACCGTCGAAGCTCAGAGGATCGTCGAAAACGCCGTCAAGGACGCTTTCGATCATTGGCTGACCGATAGTCCGTTGCAGGGCACCAAGCTGCTCGACTGGTCGATTGAGCAGGCCGACGAACGCTTGAAGAGACGCCGCGAAAAGGAAGTCTCGCGCCAGTCGGCGACACGTAAGCTGCGGCTGCCAGGCAAGCTGGCCGACTGTTCGATCCAGCAGGCGGCGGGAACGGAAATCTTCATCGTCGAAGGCGACAGCGCCGGCGGTTCGGCCAAGAGTGCGCGCGACCGCGAAACGCAGGCCATCTATCCCCTGCGCGGCAAGATCCTGAACGTTGCCAACGCGACGTCAGCCAAGCTCGCACAGAATGAGGCGCTCTCGAACTTGCTACTCGCGCTCGGCGTCGGCATAGGCTCCAAGTATCGCGACGACGATCTCCGCTACGAGCGCGTCATCCTGATGACCGACGCCGATGTCGACGGCGCACACATCGCCTCACTCTTGATCACGTTCTTTTACCAAGAGATGCCGGAATTGATCGAGAACAACCACCTGTTCCTGGCCGTGCCACCGCTCTACAAAATCGCCCACAAGGCCGACGTCGTCTACGCCCGCGACGAGCGCAGTCGCGATCAGATTATCGAAACGCATTTCAAAGGCCGCAAGCCCGACGTCACGCGCTTCAAAGGCCTCGGCGAAATGGATTTCAAGGACCTGAAATCAACGACGATGGACCCGAGAAAGCGCCTGCTGCTGCGCGTCGAAGCCGGCGACGGCGACAAGAGCGCGTTGGCCGAAGCCGTCAACGCTTTGATGGGCTCCAAGCCCGAAGCCCGCTTCCGCTTCATCCAAGAACGCGCCGCGTTCGCTAAGGACCTGGATGTGTGAGGCGCGGCCGTCCCGACATCTGCCGCAACTCTCACGGTCCGACGTCGAGCACGTCTTTTCCTGAACAGAGCGCGCGAATTTCCCGCGAGGGGCGATAGTCGCGGCCTTCGTCGAGCGCGATCAGGATCCAAGCAAACATTGTGGCGCGAGAACGCGCTTCGGCGACGACACCTTCGCATTTGGCGCGGTCCGCCTGTTCGCGGTCGAATACCGTCGCGTAGATGATGAGCGGGATCGGCCGTCCGGCGCCTTCGGCTTTCAAATGGTCGAGAATACGCAGTCCCGCCAGGCGTGTGCCTTCAGGATCGGCGTTGTGTTTGAGGTCCGAAATTACAAGGTCAAACGGTGCGTCGGATAGCAGGCTCGCTTTGGCCGCCTCCACGCTCGACGCGCTCACGAACTCCACGCCAAAGCGCTGCATTGTCTCCTTGATGTGCTTCTTGTCCTCGACATTGTTGTCCGGATCGTCGTCGACCCAGAGAATCCGCACGCCCGAGGAGTCGCGGCGCGCTAGATTCCGGCCTGCGGTTACCACACGCTTGGCAATTGCAACTTCATCCTCGACGGCGGAGACGTCCTCGACGCGAAGCGTGCTTTCCTTGGAGACGACATCGAAGAATTTTTCGAACCGCAGGTTCTCGGCTTCGACCTCGAGCTTTTTCACCCAGGCATAGCTCCCAAGCCCCGCGGTTACGACCAGCGCTGCAAGGGCAAGACCGATCCATGTCCGCATACGGCGCGTCGCAGCACTCCGGCTGGCAGCAATGAATTCACGATGCAGTGGCGTGAGGCCCGGACTTTCGCGCACCTGCTTTGCGCGCCAAACCTCTGCGGTCTCCAGTTCGCTGCCGCGCAACAAAAGTGCGGAAGATTTCTTGCGCTCTGCCCAACGCGCCGCAAGCAAGCCAAGTCTTGTGTGTTCCTTGACCCACGGGAGGTCAGTCAAAAGCGACTGGACCAGCGTGTCGGCTTTGCTTTCGAACCCGGCCCCACTGGCTTCTGGGCCGGTGACGAATGCGTAATTAACGGCGCGGAGCGCCTCATGGACATTGGCTTGATCAACCTCAGAGATGACAACCGGCGCCAGCCGCTTGCCGAGCCGCACTGCTTCTTCGATTTCTTTTATCACTTCTGCCGACGCAACCGACGCGGGACTGAGGACGCACACGAAGCTGTCCGACCGGCGGATCATGTCGGCGAGTTCCGGCCGCCACGGCGTTGCGACAGGAATGTCGTCGCGATCGCGTTGGGTATCGATGCCACGCGCCTCGAGCGCCGCCGTCAGCTGATCGACAAATGGCAGGTCCTTGCGGGAATATGAAATGAAGGCTTTGGGCCTCGTACCAGCCGCGAGACTAGTTTTGGTGTCATGAGCGACGCTCATAGTGCACCCCGTATGCAAATGTCTTTGAATTGGCCTTAGCCATTAATCACGATTGGTGCCGTGCCTTCAATTGCCGAAGCCGTCAACGCTTTGATGGGCTCAGAGCCCGAAGCCCGCTTCCGCTTCATCCAGGAACGCGCCGCGTTCGCTAAGGATCTGGATGTGTAACGACTAGAACCCAATTAACGATGATCGCCGTCCGATGAGCGCGCGAAAGGCGCAACCATCAGTTGAGTATCCGCAGTCTATTTCCCTAAAAGCCCATTATCCATCAGCCCTCAGTCCCTATTGACGGCCCGCGCCGCCAACGGCGATAAAACTCAGAGTCCGTCCGGCACATTTATGATTTTTCTCTGGCCCTTACAATCCGCCTCAGCATGATGCGGATCATGGCGAGGATGACGAAGGCGGAATGCGAGCGGGCGAGGTTCTCGAAGT
>JANORU010000574.1:0-4288 GCA_031415475.1 Hyphomicrobium sp. | reverse complement strand
GAGCGCCGATCCGATTCCATTGGATCGCGGAGCGCTCTGGCCGCGGTGCTGCGGTGCGCTATATATAGCTTCGAAGCTCGCTTGCATTCCAGTCAATCGAGGGTGAGCTACAACTGAAAGCAGTACTCGAAGCCAATGGCCGATCTCGACGATATTTACTCCGACCGGCTACTCGAACTCTCGGCTGCCATGCCGAGAACCGTCCGGCTGGCCGCGCCCGACGCCACCGCAACGGCGCACTCGAAGCTGTGCGGGTCGGATATTGCCATTGACCTGGTCGTCAGGGATGGCCGGATCGCCGACTACGGCCAGACGGTTAAGGCGTGTCTCCTCGGTCAGGCGGCGGCCTCGATTGTCGGCCGCGAGATTGTCGGCACGCCGGTCTCCGAGTTCCACGAGGTGGCGCGTGCCATGCGTGCCATGTTGAAGGAGGGCGGCCCACCGCCCAACGGCCGCTATGCCGATCTCGCTCTTCTGGGGCCGGTACGTGACTATCGCCACCGCCACGCCTCGACGCTGCTGGTGTTCGATGCGGTTGAACGAGCGCTGGCGGAGATCGACGCCCGGTCCAACGTCTGAGGAGGTCTCATGCCCGTCGTCCAGGACCCGATGCAGTTGCCCGGCCGCCGCACGACAATTTACCCGAAGCCACTCGATGAAGGATTCGAGGGCCGCACCAAGCGCGCGTTGACGGACCCGCTCGGTCTGACGCAATTCGGTATCAATCTGACGACGCTGGAGCCGGGCGCGCAGTCGTCGCATCGCCATTATCACATGGCGGAGGATGAGATGATCTACATGGTGTCTGGAGAGGTGGTGCTTGTCACGGACGACGGCGAGCAGGTGCTGAAAGCGTCGATGGCGGCCGGGTTTCCAGCCGGCCAGAAGAATGGCCATCATCTGGTCAACCGCAGTGCGGCGCCGGCGACCTACCTCGAAATCGGCACCCGCAGCCCCAACGAGGACGTGACCTATTCCGACGTCGATCTCAGAGGCGAGAAGCGCGCATTCGCCTATCAATTCTTCAAGAAAAACGGTGGGCGCTACGCATAGCCGCCGTAGCATGGTACAAGTTGGTTATGGAGTTTGCCCATCATGCTTAGAGAATTCACTGTCGTCGTCGAGAAGGACGCGGAAGGCTATTACGTGGCAACTGTTCCGTCGGTCCCGGGTTGTCACACCCAAGCCAGGACACGCGAGGAGCTGGACCTGCGCGTTCGAGAGGCAATCGCCGTTTGCCTCGAAGCTGATCCACATCAGACAACGTCATTAGAACTTGTCGGCGTCGAACGGGTTAGCATCTCCGTATGAACCCGCGCCTCGTTCTGACGGGCCGCCAAGTCATTGCAGCGTTACAAAATGCCGGTTTCGGTGTCGTAAGAATTAAGGGCAGTCATCATCGGCTGGCGCATTCCGATGGTCGCAAGACTGTTGTGCCAGTGCATTCGGGTGAAGCGATAGGGCCGGGTTTGTTGTCGAAAATACTAAGGGACTGCGAGTTAAACCGAGAGCAGTTCGATGAGCTACTTTAATGCAATGTTACAGCGCTCGGTGATCAATCGATGAGAATCGCAGCCGCGCTCCTCAAAGCCCCCGTCCATCTCTATCGCTGGACCATCAAGCCGTGGACCGGCCTTGAGTGCCGCCACCTGCCGACCTGCTCGGAGTACGCGCTTCACGCCATCGACAAGAACGGCGCTTGGAAGGGCTTCTGGCTCACGCTCTCACGCATTGCCCGCTGCAATCCGTGGGGCACCAGCGGCTACGATCCGGCGCCCGACCTAAGCGGCGTCCGCCACATCTTCCGGCCCTGGCTCTATGGCGACTGGAACGGCCGGCGCATCGGCCACGGCATCGAGAACGAACGCGATAATGTCTGAGCTTTCCGGCTGATAGGTCATTTCGCGGCCAAGTTCGGCGATCGTCATCATGATATCGCACAACGCATCGAACGCCCGCTGGGCGATGTATTCGAACGCCTTCATTTCCCAGATGGTCTGCGCCTGGAACAATTGTCCGCCGATGATCGTCTTGACGGCGACTTCCGGGCAGGCATCGCTGCGCATCAGCGCGTTGAGATGCGACGCGAGATACGGGCTGATCGGCGGTACGCCATCGGGGAAGCCGTTGGAAAAAGCCGTGCGCTTGAACAGGTTCACTTCCTTGAAGTGCTCCATGAGCGTCTTTTCCATCTCCGGGCTCACCTTGGCGAGGAGCTGGATGCACGGGCGTACGCGGCCGGACACGTTGACCATGCCCTTGCGGATGAGAAGTTTCGGCGCTTGCATCGGATGACGACCCCTGAGCCCGCGTTTGGTTCTCGACGCAGGCCGCTCATGAAGGCACGTTAACCGCCAGACCTTACCGAACACCGAGCCCGTATGGTCAATGATCAGTTAACGCACGGGCCGTAACGCGTTGCTCACGGTTTGGCGGCATCCAACAGCTTGAATGACGTCAGGTATTTCTCGGTAGTTGCCGACGTCTCGGTGCCCTTCGCAATGATGGCGACGATCTGATAAATCCGTTTATTGGCAATGACGGTAAGGCCCCGCCAGACCATGCCCATCGTATCGGCAATCACATCGCGCGCCGGATGCCCGCCGATCTCGATCTTCGTCTCGGTCCTGAGTGTTCCGGACACGCCTTGGACACTGCGATCCCGCATATTATCGAGAACCCGCTCCACGTCGTCGGGTCCGACGGCGCCATCGGCGAGGTCCCAGATCGTCACGTCGTAGGCTGCGGACGACGACCTGATCACATAGGTCCGGATCTTGCCGCCGTCGTCGCCACTCTCTTCCTTCAATTCGGGCTTGCCCGGGAACTCAACCTGAAACCCGAGACCGTCCGGCTTCACGAGTTCCCATGTCTGGGCCAGGCAGGGCACCACATGGAGAGCAACCGACAGAAGCAACGCAGCCAAGAATCTCATCTCGACCTCTGAGCCTTCGAGCCGAAAAAAGCTAGTTTAGCGCCCACAGCCGGGTGGACAATTCCAATTTCGTAACGCGGCTAACACGTTAGAGCCGTCTGCGCCGGACAGGGGCTGTCAATGACCAAGGTCCGCTTGACTTCACCCTGCAAAATCGCCGATCTACGGCCCCGACATCGTCTTACGCCGCATCTGGTTCGCGGCGAGTGAGCACAGGAGATCCGCGCGATGACCGACGTCACGATTACGTTCCCCGATGGCAAGACCAAAGCGGTCGCCTCCGGAACCACCGGCCTCGAGATCGCCAAGGCCATCTCGCCGTCGCTCGCCAAGCGCACAGTTGCCATGCAACTCGATGGCGTGCTCGCCGATCTCGCCGATCCCATCAGCAAAGATGCGAGCATCAACTTTGTGGCGCGCACGGATGCGGCGGCGCTCGAACTCATTCGTCATGACGCGGCCCACGTCATGGCCGAGGCCGTGCAGGCCTTGTGGCCCGGCACGCAGGTGACCATCGGCCCGGTCATCGACAACGGCTTCTATTACGATTTCGCCAAGGCCGAACCGTTCGTGCCCGACGACATGGCCAAGATCGAAAAGAAGATGCACGAGATCATCAGCCGCAACGCCCCCTTCACCAAAGAGGAATGGTCGCGCGACAAGGCGAAAGAACATTTCCGCGCCAAGGGCGAACTGTTCAAGATCGAACTGGTCGACGCGATCCCCGACAATCAGACACTCAAAATCTACAAGCAGGGCGAGTGGCTGGATCTGTGCCGCGGCCCGCACATGACCTCGACGGGTGCAATCGGCAAAGCCTTCAAGCTGCAACGCTTTGCCGGTGCTTATTGGCGCGGCGATTCAACCAAGGCGCAGCTGCAGCGCATTTACGGCACCGCCTGGGCGAGCCAAGAGGAGCTCGACGCCTATCTCAAGCAGATTGAGGAAGCTGAAAAGCGCGACCACAGGAAGCTCGGCCGCGAAATGGACCTCTTCCACTTCCAGGAAGAGGCGCCGGGCAGTGTGTTCTGGCACGCCAAAGGCTGGACGCTGTTCCAGACGCTGATCAACTACATGCGCCGCCAGCAGCAGAAGGCCGGGTATCAGGAAGTCAACTCGCCCGACATGATGGAAAAGCACTTCTGGGAGCTCTCGGGCCACTGGGAGAACTACGGCGAGAACATGTTTACGACCGTGCTGCCCGACGAGCGCGTGTTCTGTTGCAAGCCGATGAACTGCCCGGGCCACGTGCAAATCTACAAGCACGGCCTCAAGAGCTATCGCGATCTGCCGTTTAAGATCGCCGAGTTCGGCAAGGTCCACCGCTATGAGCCGTCAGGCGCGTTGCACGGC
>JANORU010000573.1:0-8483 GCA_031415475.1 Hyphomicrobium sp. | reverse complement strand
TCAGCTTCCCGAACAGTTAGGCACGGGCCTCATCGATCGCCGACTTCAAAGCGTCGGCGCCCGAGAACAGCGTGAAGACGTAGGGCTCACCCTCAGTCTCGAAGCGGATGGCCGGACTGACCCACCAGACGCGATCGGTTCTCAAGTTCTCGATGTTGGCGTAGGGGAAACTCAGGAAGCTTGTCGTCGTTGTGATGGTCTCGAGTTTCGACAGAAACGCCAGCCGGTAGTTCGTGACAACGATCAGGCCGTCGGGGCGGTCGAACCAATTGCGCTGGTTCCAGAACTTGCCGATCTGCTGATGGACAACGCGCTCGTCGACGGCGCCACCGCGTGACTTGAGTTCCTCGGGTGTTTCGGCCTTGGACAGTTGGGTCTTGAGCAGTACCTGCCCCAGCTCAAAAACCAATTCAGTAATCATCCGGCCCTCCCTGAGCAGCCGCGCCGAACGCAGACGTTACACCGTTCCCGTCCCAGAAAGCACCCGGCCGGCAACGGCATCAAGCTTGGCAACCAGTGCGGGATCGCGCGCCTCGGGCGGCGTGATGATCGCAACATCGAGTGCGCTATCCGACCCAATCGGGCACGAGAGGTGCTGGCGCGGGAAATCACGCGCCAGCCGCGAGACGAGCCGCTGCGCCTTCTCTGTGTTGGCGGTCATGACGGCGATAATCGAGGCGACATCGACGGCCGCGTGATCGCTGTGCCAGCAATCATAGTCGGTCACCATGGCAACCGTGGCGTAGGTCAACTCAGCTTCGCGCGCAAGCTTGGCTTCCGGCATGTTGGTCATGCCGATGACATCACAACCCCAGCTGCGATAGAGGTTGGATTCCGCTCGCGTCGAAAACTGCGGGCCCTCCATGACAAGGTAAGTGCCGCCGCGCGTATGCGGGATGCCTTCAGCCTTGGCTGCCGCTTCGATTGCATCGGCGAGCAGCGGGCTGACCGGATCGGCGACAGAAACATGCGCCACGCAGCCTGACCCGAAAAACGATTTCTCGCGCGCGAACGTGCGGTCGATGAACTGATCGACCAAGACGAAGTGACCAGGCGCGTACTCTTCCTTCAGCGAGCCGCAGGCGGAGATCGAAATGAGGTCGGTGACGCCGGCCCGCTTCAAGGCGTCGATGTTGGCGCGATAGTTGATGTTCGACGGCGGGATTTTGTGGCCGCGCCCGTGGCGGGGCAGAAACCGGATTGGCAGACCAGCAATCTCGGCAAACAGAATGTCGTCGGAGGGCTGACCCCAAGGACCGGTGATCGCGCGCCATTGCGCGTTCTCGATCCCCGGCAGGTTGTAGAAACCGCTGCCGCCAACGATACCAAGAACCGACTGCGCCATAACTGTTTTTCCCTGCCGCCGCATTGCAAACCCACCGATCGGGGCAACCTACAGGGCGCGGTGAACACTGCAATGCCAATTGCTCGGCTGACAGAGCGTAAATTGACATCAAACCGTCGACGAAAAAGGCCCCGGTTTACCGGGGCCCATTCCAATTTCGGTCTCGTGTCGCCACGCTTCAGTGATCGATTTTCGACCACAGCCGCTTCTTGCCGAGATAGAGCAACACGGTCGTGATCAGCAGGTAGAGCATAACCTGCCAGCCGATCGACTTGCGGGCGTTGAGATGCGGATCGGCGGCCCAGGCAAGGAAGGCCGCAACGTCGCGCGAATGCTGATCGAGCGTTTGAGGAGCGTTCGGCTTGCCATCGGGGCCAAGAAGATACTTGACCGCATCGTCGGCAAGGATCGCCGGCATGGCGATCTGATTGCCGGGGAAGGCCGCGTTGTAGCTCATGCCGTCGGCGACTTGATTGCAGACGTCGGGCTTGCCGTCTTCGCCATGCGTGACCGAGGCGCACTGCTCGACCTTGCCGCCGGCTGGCTTGGCTTCGCCGCCCTCGCCCTCATGGGCAACGGCCGTCAAGTGGCCGTTGGCGTCGCGCGTATAGCCCGGCAAATCCTTGTAGCCGGTCAGCATCGCGTAAATGTAGTCCGGCCCGCCTTCCTGGTAGCCTGAAAGAATGTCGCCGAGCATGTGGGCCGGGTGGCCGAATACGGAGCCGGTGTTTTCCGGGTTGCGTGCCTTGGCCATGACCGACAGATCCGGCGGATAGGCGCCGTTCTGGGCCGCACGCGCGGCTTTCTCATTCTTGTACGGCCCAAGGATCGGATCGGACAGCTTGGCCGGGCGATCAAACATCTCGCCGGCATCATTGGGGCCATCGGTGATCTGGTTCGGCCACTTCGCCGCCAGCGCCTTGACGGCCTCCTCGGGGAATTCCGGTCCACCCTTCTGCACCAGATTGCGCCAGTAGATCCGGTTCAAGCCATGGCACTGCGAGCAGACGCCTTCGTAGACCTGGAAGCCGCGCTGAAGCTGAGCCTTGTCGAACTGGCCTTTGAAGCCCGAGAACGGCCACTTCTGGCGTTCGATATGGTTGCCGCCGGCAGCGATGGCCTGTCCAGACGACGCCGTCGCCAAAAGCACCAGCACCGGGACGAGCGCAGATAGTTTGTTTGTCATTCGATGTGTCCTCTGCGGTCCCTAACTCAGCGCTTTTCAGGAGCGGCGGTGGCGCCCGATGGCAATCCTAGTCCGCCGCTCTTGCCGAGCACCGAGTCCGAAATCGAACGCGGCAGTTTGCCCGGCGTCTCGATCAGCCCGACAATCGGCAGCACGAGCAGGAAGAAGGCGAAGTAGCTCAAGGTGAAGAACTGGGCCCAGAACACGTACGGCTGCTCCGCCGGTTTCGATCCGAGCCAGCCGAGCGCGATGCAGGTGAAGACGAAGTACCAGAAGAACCACTTGAACATCGGCCGGTACTTGGCCGAGCGCACGCGGCTGGTGTCGAGCCACGGCACGAACAGCAGGATCAGCACGGCGGCAAACATCGCTATCACGCCGCCAAGCTTGGACGGAATGGCGCGCAGGATGGCGTAGAACGGCAGGAAGTACCATTCCGGCACGATGTGCGGAGGAGTGACGAGAGGATTGGCCGGCGTGAAGTTATCGGCGTGGCCGAGATAGTCGGGCGCGAAGAACACGAACCAGGCAAACAGGATCAGGAAGACGAACATGCCGACCGCATCCTTGGCGACCGCGTACGGATACATCGGAACTGTTTCCGACTTGGTCTTGACGTCGAGGCCGGTCGGGTTGTTCTGGCCGGCGACGTGCAGCGCCCAGATGTGCAGAACGACGAGACCGAAGATCACGAACGGCAGAAGATAGTGGAGTGAGAAAAACCGGTTGAGCGTCACGCCCGAGACCGCGTAGCCGCCCCACAACCATTCGGTGATGCCGGTGCCAAGTCCGCTGATCACGCCATCGAGCGCGGAGAACAGGTTGGTGATGACGGTGACGCCCCAGAAGCTCATCTGACCCCAGGGCAGCGCATAGCCGAGGAAGGCGGTGGCCATCATGGCGAAGAAGATCAGCACGCCCAGGATCCACAGCACCTCGCGCGGCGCTTTGTAAGAGCCGTAATAGAGACCACGGAAAATGTGGATGTAGACGGCGACGAAGAACATCGACGCGCCGACAGCGTGGAAATTCTTGATCATCCAGCCGAAGTTCACATCGCGGCGGATATGTTCGACAGAATTAAAGGCGCCGGCCGCTGATGGCTCGTAGTGCATGGCGAGCACGACGCCGGTGACGATTTGGGCGACAAGGCAGAACGTCAGAATGCCGCCGAACGTCCACGCGTAGTTGAGATTGCGCGGCGTCGGGAAATCGACGAACTGGCCGTGCATCATGCGGGCGATGGGCAGGCGCTCATCGAACCATTTGCCCCAGCGGCTGGTCGGTTGATAGGTCGAGACGTGTCCGGACATGTCGGTTTTCCCCTTAGCCGATCTTGATCATGGTGTCGGACGTGAACGTGTATGGCGGCACGTCGAGATTACGCGGCGCCGGACCCTTACGGATGCGTCCCGAGGTGTCGTAGTGCGATCCGTGGCACGGGCAGAACCAGCCGCCGAAGTCACCACGGGCGTCGCCCATCGACTGGCCTTTCGGAATGCAGCCCAAGTGGGTGCAAATGCCGACCAGGATCAGCCACTGCTCGTGTCCAGCCTTAACGCGATTGGCGTCGGTCGCCGGATCGCTTTCCGGCAGCGCGAGGTTGCGCGCTTCATTGTCGACCAACGCCGCCGTGTCGTCGGCCTTGGCCTTGGCAATCTCGTCCTTGGTCCGGTAGCGAATGAACACCGGCTTGCCGCGCCATAGGCCGGTGATCGCCTGGCCTTCCTTGATCGGCGACAGATCGATCTCGGTCGAGGCGAGCGCCTGGGCGCTGCTATCGGGGTTCATCTGCTGGATGAAGGGCCACAGCAACGCCGCGCCGCCAACGGCAGCGAATACGTTTCCGGCCGTGACCAGGAAATCGCGACGGTTCACGTCATCGGCTACGACAGCCAAGGTTGCCTCCAATGATCAAAAGTGGTGGTGCGCAAGGAGCCCTTGCGAACGGCCGTGAGACGGGGTTCAGTCGGCAGACCGTCCAGGTGATCGCGAACTTCGCGGGCACGTGCACGATTCGAGCACCGGTTACTCTCTTATAGCGCGCCGCGCATCACACTGGTTTGCGGACACATGCTCTTGCATCGTTTGGCCGCACCCTGGCTGTGCGTATTGCCGTGCCTTCTCAGGTCAAATTGGCGCACGCGCTGCGCGAGGTCAGTCGACCATTCAACACACGTCATCAGCGATCAGAGTTGCCATGAGACTTGCTCTGTACCAGCCGGACATTCCCCAGAACGCCGGCACCATTCTGAGATTGGCGGCATGTACGGGCGTGCCGGTCGATATCATCGGCCCTGCCGGGTTCGATGTCTCGGACCGGGCGCTGAAACGCGCCGGTCTCGACTATCTGACCCACGCCGATATCCATCATCATGTCAGTTGGGAGGCCTTTCTTGCCGACCGGCAGCGCACCCGGTCGGACGCACGCCTTATCCTACTTTCGGCTCATGCCGAGATGCCGTACTGCGACTTCGAGTTTCATCCGGGCGACATCCTGCTGGCCGGTCGTGAAAGTGCCGGCACCCCGGACCACGTGCATCAGGCGGCCGATGCCCGCGTGACCATTCCGATCCGGCCGCCGCTCAGATCGCTGAACGTCGCCGTGGCGGTTGCCATGGTTTTGGGAGAGGCCCTTCGGCAGACGAATGGATTTACTCTGGCGCGTAGCCCGCAAGCTCGGCACGCACGGCCGGCTCGATGAAAATTTCGCCGTCGCGCCAGACGGCCACATAGTCGTCCGGCGAGGTGGCGGCATCCAGGATCAAGGAAAGGGCGGTCATGGGCAACATCTCCATAAGGGTTTGATGCCACCAACCTTATGTGGGAGCCGGGCACTCAACTGCTCCCCAGGGAACACGGATGCGACTAATCCTTACTCGGCCGCTTCCTTGGCGAGGAAGCCGCCCGATTGCCGGCTCCAAAGATCGGCATAGAGCCCGCCGCGTTTGACGAGTTCGCTGTGCGTTCCCGCTTCGATGATCCGGCCCTGGTCCATCACGACGAGTCGATCCATGGCGGCGATGGTCGACAGCCGGTGGGCAATGGCGATCACAGTCTTGCCGGCCATCAGGGTCATCAGCTGGTCCTGAATGGCGGCCTCCACCTCGCTGTCGAGCGCGCTGGTGGCTTCGTCGAGAACCAGGATCGGCGCATCCTTCAGGAACACGCGGGCAATGGCAATCCGCTGGCGCTGGCCGCCGGACAGTTTGACGCCCCGTTCGCCGACCATCGCCGAGAGGCCAGGCCGGCCTTTGCCATCGGCAAGCTGGTCGATGAACTGATCGGCCGCCGCCAGCCGCATGGCATCAGCGACTTCGCCGGGGGAGGCTCCGGGCCGGCCATAAAGCAGGTTGTCGCCAACCGAGCGATGCAGCAGCGAGGTGTCCTGCGTCACGACCCCGATCGCGCGCCGCAAGCTGTCTTGCGTCACATCACGGACATCCTGTCCGTCGATCAGGACGTGACCGCCTTCCGCCTCGAAGAAGCGGAGCAGAAGATTGACGAGCGTCGATTTGCCGGCGCCGGAACGGCCGACGAGGCCGACTTTTTCACCTGCGGCAATCTTCAGATCGAGACCGCTGATGACGCCCTTGCCCTTGCCGTAGTGAAAGGTGACGTTCTCAAAGGCGATTGCGCCTTTCGAGACAACGAGGTCCTTGGCACCTGGCTTGTCGACGATGGCGATGCTACGCGACAGCGTCTTGGCGCCGTCGCGGGCCACGCCAATGCATTCAAACAGTCCGGCAATCTGCCATAATACCCAATCCGAGAGCGCGTCGAGCCGCAGAGCCAAGGCGACCGCGACGGCAATCGGCCCGATCGAAACGATATTCGCCTGCCATAACACTACCGAGACAAGAACAGTGACCGCCATCAGCGTGTAGTTCATGACGCGCAGGCAGATGTTGAGGCGGGTCACGATCCGCATCTGCCGGTACACTGTGTCCAGAAACGCGCTCATGCTTTCGCGGGCGTACTTATCTTCCGCCGCCGTGTGGGCGAACAGCTTGACCGCCATGATGTTGGTATAGCTGTCGATCACCCGGCCGGTCATGACCGAGCGGGCGTCGGCCTGCGATTCCGACACCGCGGCGAGCTTCGGCATGAAATACGTACCGGCCGCCGCGTAAGCGATAACCCAGACAAACAGTGGAATGGCGAGCCGCCAATCGGCGGATGCCAGAACGACAAGCGCGCTGACAACGTAAACCAACGCATAGACGATGGTATTGATGACCTTTTCCAGGCTGTCGCGCACGGCCAGCGCCGACTGCATGAGCGTATTGGCCAACCGGCCGGCAAAGTCGTCCTGAAAGTAGCTGAGCGACTGGCGCAGGATGTAGCGATGTCCCTGCCAGCGGATCATCATCGGGAAGTTGCCGGCGAACGACTGATGAAACAGGAACTCCCAGGTGATCGCCAGCGCCGGCAGCACGACAAGCACCAGACCGCCCATCAAAGCCAGATCGCGGCCGTGATCGGCAAAGAAGGTCTCGCGGTCGGATCGCGACATGAGATCGACGAAACTGCCGACGTAATTGAGCATCGCCATTTCGAGCGCGGCGATCGAGGCGGTTAGTAGCGCGATCAGCGCAGCGATTTTCCAGACCGGGCGGATGTAGTGCCAGAAAAATGCCAGCAGTCCTTCCGACGGCGGCGCTAAGGGCACCTCGCGGTAGGGATCGATGAGCTTTTCGAAGTAGGTGAACATGTTGGTCCTTACTCTCCCCCTCTCCCAATGGTCTTCGATGGGGAGAGGACCGTGCCGGAGGCGTGTCTCCGACACGACGTGAGGGGCAGCTACTCGTTCGAACAAGCGGTTGCCCCTCACCCTACCCTCTCCCCGCTATAGCGGGGAGAGGGGATGACCTACTCCGCTGCTTCCTTAGCCAGGAACCCGCCGGATTGGCGGCGCCACAAGTCGGCGTAAAGTCCGCCGCGCTTGATGAGCTCGCTGTGATGGCCCTGTTCGACGATCTGGCCTTCGTCCATCACGATCAGCCGGTCCATGGCGGCAATGGTTGACAGGCGATGGGCGACCGCGATCACGGTCTTGCCGGCCATCAATTCGAGCAGGCTTTCCTGGATCGCCGCTTCGACTTCGCTGTCGAGTGCGCTGGTTGCTTCATCGAGCACCAGGATCGGCGCGTTCTTCAACAGCACGCGCGCGATCGCAATCCGCTGGCGCTGGCCACCGGATAACTTCACGCCGCGCTCGCCGACATGGGCGAGATAGCCCCTGCGGCCGTTCAGATCCTCAAGCCCATCGATGAAGCCATCAGCATGGGCGCGGCTCGCGGCCAGCCGTGCTGCATCGGGGCCCGCTTCGGGACGGCCGTAGAGAATGTTGTCGATCACAGAGCGGTGAAGCAGAGACGTATCCTGCGTCACGAGGCCGATATTGGCGCGCAAACTTTCCTGCGTGACCGAGGCGATATCCTGCCCATCGATCAGAATGCGGCCGCCTTCAAGATCGTAGAACCGCAGCAGAAGATTGAGCAGCGTTGACTTGCCAGCACCCGAGCGGCCAACGAGCCCAACTTTTTCGCCCGGCGCGATGGCCAAGCTCATATGATCGATAATGCCGGCGGTCCGGCTTTGATCGAGCGAGCGCGCCCGGCCATAGCGGAAGTCGACATCATCGAACGTGATGGCACCTTTCGATACGACCAACGGTTTGGCATCCGGCGCGTCGAGGATCGCCCACGGGCGCGAGATCGTTTCCATGCTCTCATGCGCAATGCCGAGGTTTTCGAAGATGCCGGCGACCGTCCACATCACCCAGCCGGACATGTTGACGATGCGGATGGTAAGCCCCATCACCAGCGCGATGGCACCGATCGATACGGCGCCAATACTCCACAGCCAGATCGCAAACGCCGACATGATGACCAGCAGCACGCCATTGATGGCAAATAGTGCGGTCTCCATCAGCGTGGTCAGCCGAAG
>JANORU010000572.1:0-3467 GCA_031415475.1 Hyphomicrobium sp. | reverse complement strand
CGTCGACGATATTGACCTCAGAACGATCGACGCCAATTCCTTGCTGGCAGCCAATCAGGAATTCAAATTCATCGGCGCGAGCGGGTTCCATCACGTCGCGGGCGAGCTGCGCTTTCAGAAGTACAATCTGGCCGGTACAGCCAAGGATCACACGATGGTCTCGGGTGATGTGAATGGTGATGGCAAGGCTGATTTCCAGCTTGATCTCAAGGGTCTCATTGGACTGACCTCAGGTGATTTCCTGTTGTAAGTGGCGCCGGGGCGGGGATAACCAGTGGGACGATGTTCGGCCCATGCGGCACAAGTTATCCCCGCGATCTGGTCTCGTGATATTCTGAGATGTTGGAGACTAGAAACGCGTCATAACGATTTGAAAAATCACAGAAAAACGTATTTTGATGATTGACAGCGCAACGCTCCTCGGCTATGTTTTTCGTAGGGTGCGAAGAGTGTGCGGCGGCTGATCCGCTGAGCCATAACGCGCGCTCTTCCCAGCCCCATAGCAACCCCCATACCAAGCATGACTCGCTCCCGGCGCATCAGCGACGAGACGTGGGCCGCGATCCGTCGCGCCTACGACGAGACGGCCGAGCCCGTGACTTCGATCGCGGCCCGGTTCGCCTGCGCGCGGAGCACGATCCAACAGCGCATCGCCAATGAAAGCTGGCCGCCGCGCGGCCACGTCGATCGCCACGTGACGCCGCGGCCTCTGCCGGACGATGGCGCAGAGATGCATGACGGCGCGGGTGCGGACCCTGCGGTGGCGCCGTCGCCGGGTTCCGTGCCCATGCCACTACCACTGCCGGTGCCTCATGTGCCGCCGACCGCACTCGAACGGTCCGACCGCCTCTACCGCCTCATCGATCTGCAACTCGAAAGTCTGGAGCTCGACATGACCCGCAAGAAAAACGTCAGCCCGCAGGATCAGGAGCGGCGCGCGCGCGCCGTCACCATGCTGCTCGCCAACCTCGATCACGTAAGGGAGACCGTCGCTGACCACTTCAAGAACGACGCCAACGACGGCGCGCGCAAGGACGCGGAGCAAAAACGCCAGGAGATTGCTGAGCGCCTTGAGCGACTCGCAGGCGAAGGGACGCCTCGTTCGTGATCTCGGCGATTTCACCACCGGGGAACTCGACGACCTGCTGCTCGACTGGAGCTTGTGGGGGCGCGAGGATCAATTGCCGCCGGTCGCCGGGCGCGGGGCCGCATCGTGGCGGACGTGGCTCATTCTTGGCGGACGTGGCGCTGGCAAGACGAGGGCTGGTGCGGAATGGGTGCGGGCCCGCGCGCTCGGTCTCGATGGCCGGCCGCCGGCGGGCCGAATTGCGCTCGTCGGTGAGACGATTGCCGACGTCCGCCGCGTGATGGTTGAGGGGCCTTCGGGCGTGCTCGCCGTGCACGGGGCCGTCGCCAAGCCGCGTTTTGAAAGTTCGAAGGGCGAAATCGTCTGGAACAACGGCAGCCTGGCGCAGCTTTTTTCGGCCGAGACGGCCGACAGTCTGCGCGGGCCGCAGTTCGATTGCGCCTGGTGCGATGAGATCGCCAAGTGGCGCGAGCCGCAAGGCGTATGGGACATGCTGCAGTTCGCGCTGCGCCTCGGACAGCATCCGCAAGTCGTGGTGACGACGACGCCGCGGCCCGTGCCGATCGTCAAGGCGCTGATGAGTGACGCCGCGACGGTGGTGACGCGGGCCTCGACCATGGCCAATGCGCGCAATCTGGCGCCGGGATTTATCGACGAGATGCGGCGGCGCTATGCCGGGACTGTTCTCGGGCGGCAGGAACTCGATGGCGAGATCGTCGAGGATCTGGCGGGCGCGCTGTGGAAGCGCGAATGGATCGAGCGCGGGCGCGTGAGCGTCGTGCCGGAGATGCACAGGATCGTGGTGGCGGTTGATCCGCCGGTGACGGCAACCGTCAACTCGGATACCTGCGGAATAATCGTTGCCGGACTTGGCAGCGACGGCCGCGCTTACGTAATGGCCGATCGGTCGGTCAAAGGCCGCCTGCCGAATGCCTGGGCCCGTGCGGTGGTTGAGACCTATCATGAGGTCCAGGCCGATCGGGTGGTCGCCGAAGTCAATCAGGGCGGCGATCTGGTGGTCAGCGTGTTGCGCCAGATCGACGAGGCGGTGCCGGTGACAAAAGTCTACGCGACGCGCGGCAAGTGGGTGCGCGCCGAACCGGTGGCCGCACTCTATGCCGAGGGCCGCGTCGCACACGCCGGCGTGTTCGAGATGTTGGAAGAGCAGATGGCGGCGTTCGGCGCCGGTGGCTTTGTCAGTGGCCGAAGCCCCGACCGGGTCGATGCGCTCGTTTGGGCTCTGACCGATCTGATGCTCGGATCAAACGCGCGGCCGGGAATTCGCGCACTCTAGTTTAGGATAAGAATTCATGCCGCGTTTCCAGAACGCGCTGGCCCGACTGTGGCCGGCGCGAACGCTCATGCCTGCCGAACAAAAGGCCAGCCGGACGGCGGCGCTCATCGCGCTCGAAACTTTGGGCCGGCCGGTGTGGAGCCCGCGCGACTACGCGACCTTCGCGCGCGAAGGTTATATGCAGAACCCGATTGTCTATCGCTCGGTGCGCATGATTGCCGAAGCCGCCGCGTCGGTGCCGCTGCTGCTGTATGAGGGTGTGAATGAACTCGAAGAACACGCGCTCATCGATCTTCTGCGTGCGCCAAGCGTCGGCCAGACGAGCGCCGATTTCTTCGAGAGCTGGTACGGGTATCTGCTGGTCGCGGGCAATGCGTACGCCGAAGCGGTGACCATCGGCGGCCGCCTGCGCGAGCTGCATGTGCTGCGGCCCGATCGCATCAAGATTGTGCCGGGGCTGGACGGCTGGCCCGAGGCTTATGAGTATACGGCGAGCGGCGCGACGGTTCGCATCCCCGGCGACGGCCTCGACGGCGTGCGCCCGATGCTGCACGTCCGGATGTTTCATCCCGTCAACGATCACTACGGTCTGAGCCCGATCGAGGCGGCGGCAACCGCGATCGATACGCACAACACGGCGGCCAACTGGAACAAGGCGCTGCTCGACAATTCGGCGCGGCCGTCGGGTGCGCTCGTCTATGGCGCGAGCGACGGGCGCATGACGGCCGAGCAATTCGAGCGCTTGAAATCGGAATTGGAGACAAGTTTCCAGGGTGCCAAGCACGCCGGCCGGCCGCTGCTGCTGGAAGGCGGGCTCGACTGGAAGCCGTTGAGTTTATCGCCGAAGGACATGGACTTCATCGAAGCCAAGAATGCCGCGGCGCGGGAAATTGCGTTGGCGATTGGCGTGCCGCCGATGCTGCTCGGCATTCCCGGCGACAACACGTACAGCGACGACCCGCATGATCCGGGCGGGCCGACCAATCGCGGCATTACACTCAGGGTCTACGCCGATTGGATGGGCGCAACGCTCGATGCCACGTCTCATCTGCGGCTTAAGCGCGAGTTGCAGTCGATTGCCGTCGA
>JANORU010000571.1:0-4426 GCA_031415475.1 Hyphomicrobium sp. | reverse complement strand
GCTTTCCGTTTAAGCATTCTCGCGTCCCCGGACTTTCACCAAGGCGGAAAAACCGAGCCTCTCCACTCCGAGCGTGCGTAACGCCCAAAGCGAGACCTGCATCCCGCACCCACCAGCATGACGCCTCATGATGACGTTCCCAAGTGGTGCGGAACGGGGGGAGAATAACTGCGAACGGGATAGCGGGGATAAGTTTGGGTGAGAAGTTTTTTTTGGGTTTTTTCGACTGCGCCTCGTGGCTCGCGTTCACCACGCCGCAGAAAAAGTTATGCCCGCAGGCGATGCTCAAGAGCAGAGCCCCCGCCTCCTCAATTCCGTCATCCCGGCGTCGCGGAGCGGAAGCGAAGCGATCACGCGCGTCGCAGCGGAGCTGCGCCACTGAGCGCGTGACAGGCCGGGACCCAGCCAAGTTTCAGCGGAACGAAGGCAGTTGAACACCGCGGATGCGCCCCATGGACGTTCCCGCGCGAGTCATCGTGTTGAGGATTGACTGGGTCCCGGCCTGTCACGTGCTGCGCACGTGATCGGCGCGCTTCCGCTTGCCGACGCCGGGATGACGGGGAGAGGGCGGAGGCAAGCTGCCATTCGGCGCAGTGCGCCTCTGCGAGGCTCATGCGGGCTACGAGCTCAATTCTCTTGAACAACCCCTCCGCTTCGAGCAGACTCCAGAAGCGCGTTATGGCGCGGAAAGTGAGGCCAATTTGACCAAACTTTTGACAAAGACAGGGACGGGCCAGCCCCTGGAGACGCTAACCGGTTAGCGGGTATGCCACGCCGCTTGATGACACGGTTGTCTCAGAAACACTGATGGATCATTCCACCAGGATGGGCCTCGGCATGGGGCTCCGAAAGGACCTATCTGCTAGCTGCACATCTTGTCAGTGTGTTTGAGCGAACAGATTGTGGTGAGAGATATTTGATTGATCAGCCCGCCGGCGAACCGCAGAGACAATATCTTTGCGGTTCGCTTCTTGCTCATGTAGGCACACTCGCAAATATTTGTGTGTGTGCCGATCTCACATGTCGTGCCGACCATGTCACACTCTCCCGCTCTAATCACAGCCTTCCCGCATCATTTCAAGCTCCAGCCATTGCTCTTCCGCAGCCAGCAGATCGGCTTGGGATTTGGCGAGTGTTGCGGTCAGGGTGGCGAACCGTTTGGGGTCTTTGGCGTAGAGCGCCGGGTCGGCGAGCTTGGATTGTAGCGCTGCGATGTCGGCGGTAAGCTTTTCCATTCGGCTGGGGAGCGTGTCGAGCGCGTGCTTGTCCTTGAATGTGAGCTTGCGCTTTTGCTGGGCCGGTGCGGATGGGGCCGGCGTTGCGACCGGCCGAGCGTTCGACGCCGTCGATCCCGCATCGTCTGGATTGCCGGGTTGGTCAGTCTCGCCGCGCGAGGCCGCGTTGCGCTGGGCCAGCATGTCGGTGTAGCCGCCGGCGTATTCGGCCCACTGGCCATCGCCTTCCGATGCGATAACGCTGGTCACGACGCGATCAAGAAAATCGCGGTCATGACTGACCAGGATGACGGTGCCGGGATAGTCGCCGAGCAATTCCTGCAACAGGTCGAGCGTTTCGAGGTCGAGGTCGTTGGTCGGCTCGTCGAGCACCAGCACGTTTGACGGCTTGGCGAGCGCGCGCGCCAGCATCAAACGGCCGCGTTCGCCGCCCGATAGGACCTTCAACGGGGACCGAATCTGCTCGGGCAGAAACAGGAAGTCCTTCAGGTAGCTGGCCACATGGCGGGTCTGACCATTGAGCACGACGGTATCGCCGCGCCCGCCGGTCAGCGCTTCCATCAGCGTCCAGTCGGGCTTCAGTTCGTCGCGCCGCTGATCAAGCGTCACGAGTTGCAGGCTTTCGCCCAGCCGGACCGTGCCGCTGTCGGGTTCAAGCTCGCCGGTCAGCAGTTTCAGCAGCGTTGTCTTGCCCGCGCCATTGGCACCGACAATGCCGACGCGATCGCCGCGCAGAATGCGGGTGGTGAGACCTTCGACAATCGGCCGCTCGCCGTAGGATTTCGAGATGTTTGTGGTTTCGACAATGAGCCGGCTCGACTGGCCGCCTTCGGATGCGGCGAGCCGGACATTGCCGGTCTGCTTGCGCTGTTCGCGCCGCTGCTGGCGCATGGCTTGCAGTTCGCGCACACGCCGCACATTGCGCTTGCGCCGGCCGGTGACGCCGCCGTGCATCCATTCGTTCTCGCGGACGATCTTGCGGTCGAGCTTGTGGCGCTGGCTTTCTTCTTCTTCGAGAACCGCGTCGCGCCAGGCTTCGAAACCTGCAAACCCCTGGCTCAGCGTGCGGGTAACGCCGCGGTCGATCCATAGGGTTGTTTTCGACAGCGCTTCGAGAAAGCGGCGGTCATGGCTGATAAGCACGAGTGCGGAGCGCGTCTTGGCGAGCGTCGCTTCGAGCCATTCGATGGCCGGCAGGTCGAGATGATTGGTCGGCTCGTCGAGCAGCAGCACGTCCGGGCGTGAAACGAGAGCGCGGGCAATGGCGACGCGGCGCGCTTCCCCGCCGGACAACTGCTCGGGATTTTCCTCCCCCGAAAGGCCGAGGTCGTCGAGCATTTGGTGGGCGCGGTAATGATCGTCGGTCGGGCGCAATCCAGCTTCGACATAGCCAAGCGTCGTCGTGTGACCTTCGAAGCCGGGTTCCTGGGCGAGATAGCGCACCAGGGAATCGGGATGCAGGAAGCGCTCACCCGTGTCGGGTTCGACGAGGCCGGCAGCGATGCGCAGCAATGTTGACTTGCCGGAGCCGTTGCGGCCGACAAGGCAAATGCGATCGCCGGGCTCGACGTTGAGGCTTGCGCCTTCGAGCAGCGGCGTGCCGCCGAATGTCAGATGGATGTCGCGAAGCGAGAGGAGGGCTGCCATGGTGGGCGGCAGATACTAGATGCACCGGCCGCCGTCTACGTCGATAGCGACGCCGGTGATGAAGGACGAGGCAGGATCGGCGAGAAAGAGCGCGGCATTGGCAATGTCGGACGGCTTGGAGAAGCGGCCCAAGGGAATCCCGGCGGTGAATTTGGCGCGGTTCTCGGGCGTATCGGCGATACCCATGAACTGTTCGATCATGCCGGTTTCGCCAATCACTGGATTGATGGCGTTGACGCGGATGTTTTTCGCCGCGAGTTCGGCGGCCATCGATTTGGTGAGTGTCAGCGCCGCGCCTTTCGAGCCGTTATACCAGGTGAGGCCGGGACGCGGGCGCAGCCCGGCGGTTGACGCCGTGATGATGATCGAACCGCCGCCGCGTTTTTCGAGTTCCGGCACGGCGGCAAGCGTCGTCAGGTAGATCGATTTGACATTGACAGCGTAGATGCGATCGAACTCATCCTCGCTGACGGTCATCAGCGATTGGTTGTTGTGCGTCACGCCGGCGTTGTTGACCAGGATATCGAGGCCGCCGAACACCTTTACGCATGTGGCCACCATGGCGTCGACGTCGGCTTTTTTCGAGACATCGGCTGTGAATGGTACGGCGCTGGCGCCGATGAGGCTGGCAACCCCGGCGGCGCGTGCCGTATCGAGATCGGCGATCATGACGCGGGCGCCTTCGCTGGCGAAGCATTCGGCAATGCCGCGGCCGAAGCCCGAGCCGGCGCCGGTGATGATTGCGATTTTACCTGCGAGCCGCATTGGGTCCGTCTTAGGTTGGCGGCGTTGCGAGGCGTTGCGCTTCGGCCCGATAGGGGCTCGCCGGATAGGTGCCCAGCACCTTCAACTCGGTCGAGAAGAACGACAGCTCTTCGAGCGCGAGTTGCACTTTGCGCTCGACCGGGTGGCCTTCGATGTCAGCGAAGAACATGGTGGCGTTGAAGGTGCCCTCGGTCTGGTAGCTTTCGAGTTTGGTCATGTTGACGCCGTTGGTGGCGAAGCCGCCGAGCGCCTTGTAGAGCGCGGCCGGGACGTTGCGGACGCGGAACAGAAAGGTGGTGACGACCTCGCCGTCTTCCGGTTCGGCATCGTCCGGGTCCTTGGCAAGGACGACGAAGCGCGTCGTGTTGTGGGCTTCGTCTTCGATGTCGCTCTTGAGGATCTGCAGTCCATAGGTTTCGGCGGCGAGTCTGGAGGCGATTGCTGCGAGGGTCGGATCATCGGACTGCGCAACGATCCGTGCCGAGCCGGCGGTGTCGGCTTCGGGTACAGGCTTCACGCCTAGCTTACGCAACGTGTTGCGGCACTGACCCAGAGCCTGCGTATGGCTCAGCACGCTTTTGATGGATTGCAGCGTCGCGCCGGGCTTGGCCATCAACTGATGGCGGACGCGCAGGAAGTGCTCGGAGACGATGTACAGATCGGCGCCCGGCAGGAGGTGGTGAATATCGGCGACGCGGCCGGCGACCGAATTCTCGATCGGGATCATGGCATAGTCGACCTCGCCGGTTTTGACGGCGGCGAGCGCGTCTTCGAATGTC
>JANORU010000570.1:0-2133 GCA_031415475.1 Hyphomicrobium sp. | reverse complement strand
GCCACGGCGTCCGTGGCCTTGGCAATCGTCAAAGGCTGCGCGGTCGGCGGCGGCGGCTTCAGATCGCCAAAGCCATCGAGTGTCATAACTGGCGGCAGGCTCGCGGCATCACTTGAACCAGTCGCCCGGCCGCTCGAGTCGAGTGCTGCGTCGCCACTCGCCGTTGCCGCACTCTGCATATTGCCGAGTTGCGTGATCCGGCGCAGCATTTCAACGAACAGTCCCGACAGCGGCAGGTTCGACCAATCGGAATTGGCGGTCGCGTGGAACAGCACGACATGGCCTTCGCCGCGCTTTTCGGCGGTCACAAGCGGTGTGCCGTCCTTCAAGCGCGCCCAGACTTTGACGTCGGGCGAAATCAACGCCGGATCGGCGAGCACTTGGCGTTTCACCGACACGTCGCCCGGCACTGTGAGTCCGGCGAACAGGCTTTGATCTTCGAACGCATTGAGCGGTTGCGGTGTCGCCCACGACAGTGCGCCACCCAGCGACCGGCCGCCGACGCGCAGCGGAACCGGCAACAACTCGTCGCCGCCCTTCTCGAGCCGCGGTCCGGCAAAGCGCACCAGCACGCCGCCCTTGGTCACCCACTCGGCAACCTTGTCTTTGATGTCGCCCGTCATGGTGCCGATATCGGCGAGCATCAGTACGCTGGCGTGCTCGGCCAGGATCGACTCGATCCCTTCGGTGAGGTTCTGATCCTTCGGCTTGATCACTTCGGCAAACGGCTGGATCGCTTTTTCGATGTAGTAGAGCGGTGCCAGCAGCGGCTGCGATTTTTCGGCCGGCTCGCCGCTCAACAGACCGACGCGCTGCCACTGCGAGCGCTGATCGAGCAGGCTGATGCTACCCGCTGAGCGTTCGCCGGCGACTTCAACCCGCGTCACCTGATTGCGAAGTTCGAGCGGTAGTTCGAATGTGACGGTCGTATCGCGTGCGCCGTCGGCCAATTTGAACGGCGCTTCGCCAAGCCGCTGACTGCGGGCGGACAGCGCCTGCACGATGCCGTCGCGCGCCGGGCCGCCGCTGCGGACCACCTTGGCTTCGAGTTTGCCGCTGGCCGAAACGCTGGCGACGACGCCGATCGCCTCTCCTCCGGCCGGGCTTTCTACGACCGCGAATGTGCCGCCGTTGGCCAGAGCTTGCAGTCCGGCCGCGAAGACGCCGGCCGCTTGATCGTGATCGACGCCATCGGCGAGCCAGACGACGCTGGTTGGCGCTCCGCCTTGTGACGCGAGGCTCGATTGTAATGCGGCGAGCGCCGCCTTGCGGTCGGGCTTGAACGGTTGCGGACTGATGGCGGCGATCGTCGACTTGGCATCGGCGGGCGCTTCGATGCGGGCACTCGGCGTTTTAGCACTGGCCGCAGTTGCCAGCACCACCACCGGCCGGTTCTGGGTTTCCGCTTCGCCGATCAGCCGGCTCGCGAGTTTTGCCCGTTCGGTCCAATGACTGCCCGTTGTCCAACCATTGTCGACGGCGATGACGACCGGGCCTGTGCCGGCGAGCTTGCCATCGCGATTGGGATTAAGGACAGGCTCGGCCAGCGCGAAAATCACAAGCGCTGCCGCCAGTAGCCGAAGCAGCAGCAGCCACCACGGAGTCTTGGCCGGCGTCTTCTCGGTGTTTTCGAGTTCGATGAGAATGCGGGTCGGCGGAAATTCGATCTGCTGGGGCTTGGGCGGAACCGCGCGCAGCAGCCAATAGATCAGCGGCAGCGAGGCGAGCGCCGCCAGCAGCCACGGATTGAGAAAAGCGAGCGCGCCGAGGCTCATGGCGCCCCGCCTTTCGCGTCAGCCTGAAAGCGGTAGGTGCCGCCGGCGCTGCCCGCCATGCGCATGACGAGCGTCAGTAACGGCTCGGACGCCGGCCGGTCGGTATGATGGACCATGAACGACCAGCCGAAGCGCTGGGCCACTTCGGCGACCGCCGCGCGATGATCCTGGAATTTTTTCTGGTAGGCGTCGCGCAGGCTCTCGGTACGATCGGCTATGAAACGCTCGACAGCGAAAACGATCCCAAGCGCCCCGGCGTCCGCATCCTGAAAAGTGTGGACCTGTGGGAAGTCTCGCCGGTCAATTTCCCGGCCCAGCGCCGCGCCGCTGTGGACACAGTGAAAAGTTACACAAGCAC
>JANORU010000569.1:0-3637 GCA_031415475.1 Hyphomicrobium sp. | reverse complement strand
CACCGGCGCCTTCAACGGCACGCCGGCATCCATCAGCGCCAACGAGGTGCCGCATACGGTTGCCATCGACGACGAACCGTTGCTTTCGAGGATTTCCGAAACAACGCGCAGCGTGTACGGGAAGTCCGCGTGATCGGGGAGCAGCGGACGCACGGCCCGCCAGGCGAGCTTGCCGTGGCCGATTTCGCGGCGACCCGGTGAGCCCATGCGGCCGGTTTCACCGACCGAGAAGGGAGGGAAGTTGTAGTGCAGCAGGAAGCGCTCTTTCTTGGTGCCTTCCAAGCTGTCGACGTACTGCTCGTCTTCGCCGGTGCCGAGCGTCGCGACCACCAGGGCCTGCGTCTCACCGCGCGTAAACAGCGCCGAGCCATGTGTTCGCGCCAAAACGTGGACTTCCGAAACGATCGGCCGCACGGTCTTCAAATCGCGGCCGTCGATGCGCAGGCCGGTTTTGATGATGTCGCCGCGAACAACGTCCTGTTCGAGCTGCTTGAACACCGAGCCAAGCTTCACGGCGGTCGCCGGTTCGGCATCGGCCGAAAGCATTGCTGCCATCGCCTTCTTCTTGGCGGCGTCGATCTTGCCCGTGCGCTCCTGCTTTTGCGGCGTAGCAAATGCCTGACGGAGATCATCGGCAATCAACTTGCCCATTGCGGTCTTTTCGGCCGAGAGATCGGGCGCCTTGACGTCCCATGGTTCCTTGGCGGCCGTTTCGGCGAGCTTGATGATCGCCTGAATGGCCGGCTGGAAGTGCTTGTGGCCGAACATCACGGCTTCAAGCATCTGCTTCTCGGGCAGTTCCTTGGCTTCCGACTCGACCATCATCACGGCATCATGTGTGCCGGCAACGACGAGATCGAGTTCGCTTTCCTTCATTTCATCGACCAGCGGGTTCAATACGAACTCGCCGCCGATGACGCCGACGCGGGCGGCTGCAATCGGTCCGAGGAACGGCAGACCGGACAGTGTGAGGGCGGCTGATGCGGCAATCATGCCAACGATATCGGGATCGTTTTCGAGATCGTGCGACAGCACGGTGACGACCACTTGGACTTCGTTTTTGAAGCCTTCGATGAATAGTGGGCGGATCGGACGGTCGATAAGACGGGAAACAAGTGTTTCCTTCTCAGTCGGGCGGCCTTCACGCTTGAAGTAGCCGCCCGGGATTTTGCCGGCAGCGTAGGTGCGTTCCTGATAATTGACGGTCAGGGGGAAGAAATCGATGCCCGGCTTGGCTGTCTTTGCGCCGACCACAGTGGCGAGCACGCTGGTGTCGCCATACTGGGCATAAACTGCGGCGTCGGCCTGACGGGCCATGTGCCCGGTTTCGAGTTTGAGCGTGCGGCCGCCCCACTCGATTTCAACTCGATGGATATTGAACATATCAGTCTTCTCTCTCTTCGCTTTCGGTCATCTGTTTGCGGCCTCGTGCATATCACTAAGCCGTCATACGCCGGGAACCGAATTGTCCCCAGCGCAGTCGGTAGGCTCGCATTCGATCGAGAATGAGCGTTCGGGTACGAGCCGGCTCGGCAGCGCGACGATAGTCAGCGGCGGATGCCAAGCTTTTCGATGATGCCCTGATAACGGGCGACATCCTTACCCTTCACGTAGTCGAGCAACTGGCGGCGTTGGCTGACCATTTTCAGCAGCCCGCGACGCGAGTGGTTGTCTTTCTTGTGGGCTTTGAAGTGGTCGGCCAGTTCGTTGATACGGTGCGTTAAAACCGCGATCTGAACTTCCGGCGAACCGGTGTCGTTAGCCTTGGTGGCATTGGCTGTGATGACAGCGGTCTTCGCCACCTTACGGTGCGGTGCAACTTCCGACATCGGGTTTTCCTTTCTGGATGGCTTCGCCGGTCAGACCCGGCGGACGTGCCAAATTGAATGAACCTCGTGCGGGATTCTGACCCACGGTGCGCGAGGCGGGGGCGGCCACAGCCGGGATGTCGTCCAGCAGGGTCGCAAAACGTGAGAGCGCGGACCGTTGGGCCCGCGCTCTGAAGCCTTATACACAGCCGCCAATTTAACGCGAAACGCTTTTTGCCGGCAGCCCATTTGGCCGCAAGGCAGCAAAAGCGGCGCGTAAATTCAGCCGTTACAGGACCTTAGCCCTACTTGGTGCAGAACGTCGCCTGACCGCGGCAGGTCACGGAACCGCCGTCCGGCGTGCAGTTGTAGCGCTCATTCACGACGTTGTAGCCCTCGACCTTGCCGTTCGAGAGAAAGCCCGGCCACAGGCCCCAGCTGACCGCCTGAACCATGGTTTCCAGCGCATACCACTTGGCCGAATCGGCCGAACTCGAGGTAGCAACCGCACCTTTGGTGACGCAGCCGGCTTCGGCGGCGGCGGCGCTAAACATCACCCCAGCAGCAATCACGGGGAGCACAAAGCGAAGGAATTTCATTGGGTAGACCTCCCTAGATGGGCTCCCTGATGGAAGCCCGCATCCGACACCAAGCATTATGCGGGGCCGGGCCGGGTGGTCAACGCAGACACGCTACCGCAAAGTCAATTTTGGCCGAACGTGTGGCCGATTACCCCAGATTGAAGACACGCGTCGGGTGCAGCGCGCCCTTTTCAACCTCGCCGAGCGCAACGATGCGGCCCTGGCAGGTGGCGTACATCTGGCCGGTGAGCAGCGGCGCATCGCGGCCGCGGATCAACAGAGACTGACCGCGGTAGAGGGTTGCCGCATCCGCTTGACTGACGTTGAGTTCCGGCATGCGGTTCAGTGCCGATTCAACCGGCAGCAGTGGACCGCCAGCCGCCATCAGCGCTCCGGCATCGGCTTCCACTTGAAGATCTTCAAATGACCAGGCTTCGCCTTCCGAGAACGGGCCGACGCGTGTCCGCCGAAGCGCGATGACGTGTCCGAAGCAACCCAGCGCCTCGCCGATATCGCGGGCGATGGCGCGCACATACGTCCCTTTGCCGCAATCGGCTTCGAACAGTGCGGTGTCGCAATCCGGCATGGCAACGAGACGAAGATCGACAATCTTCACCTCGCGCGGCTCAATCTCCACAACTTCGCCTTCGCGCGCCAAATCATAAGCCCGTTCACCATTGATCTTGATTGCCGAATAGCGCGGCGGGCGCTGCATCACCTCACCGATGAAGCGCGACAGCAACATGCGGATATCGGCTTCCGAAGGCCGCTCACTGGACTGGCGAACAACTTGGCCTTCGCTGTCGTCGGTATCGGTTTCCGCCCCCCAGCGCACCGTGAAGCTATAGGATTTTTCTCCATCAACCGCGAACGGCACGGTCTTGGTGGCTTCTCCGAACGCAATTGGCAGAATGCCGGTTGCCAGCGGATCGAGCGTACCGGCGTGGCCTGCCTTCTGGGCTTGGAACAAGTATTTTACACGTCCAAGGATGTGCGTGCTCGTCACGCCTTGCGGTTTATCGAGCACCAGCCAGCCATGAACCGGATTTCCTTTTTTGCGGCGCGCCATGAACTCTCCATTCCCTCTCCCCGACTTATCGGGGAGAGGGCTAGGGTGAGGGGCAGCGGCAAGTTCGAATAAGTAGCTGCCCCACACCCCAAACCAAACCCCAAACGACATCGAATTGGGGGAGGGGGGGTTTGTGTAATTATTGTATAAATACCCCCCCACATTTTAGCTGAACAACA
>JANORU010000568.1:0-1566 GCA_031415475.1 Hyphomicrobium sp. | reverse complement strand
GGCGGACGACAGCAGCGTGACACTCGCGAAAATCACGCCCGCCAATTTCCTATCGATCGACATTACCCGTCTCCTGGTCGCCGGATTTGATGGTGCTCTATAGCTCAAAATGCTGCCAACGGCGAGACTTAACCCGCGTCGTAACACCAACCCCGGCGCACAACCGCGAGCCGATTGACGAGCAATGCCACATTCGACCCTCAGACATGTGTTTCAAACGGGCGAATGGATTGTCAGGCGCAGCCGGGAATGCGAGGGTCCGCCGCAAACCAAGTGGCATGCGTTCTGCCGGGGGATCGGTTGATGAAGGCTCGCTCTATATTCGCGGGGTTGTCCGCACTCGCTCTCGCCGCCTGCGCCAATCAGGGCGCGATCACGCCGGGCGGCGGCGTCAACGTCGGCGAATCATCGAGCCTGCGAAAAATCGTTCCGGCCGAAGAGCTGGAACAGTCGTCGTCGCAGCAATACGCGCAGCTCGTGCAGCAAAACGCCGCCAGCGGTACGCTCGCCAAGGACGGCGACAAGCAGCTGACACGCCTCAGGCGCATTTCGGCGCGCATCATTCCCGAGGCGTCGCGCTTCAACACGCGAGCATCGCAATGGCAGTGGGACGTCTATCTAATCCGTTCCAACCAGATCAACGCCTTCTGCATGCCGGGCGGAAAGATCGCGTTCTACACCGGCATTCTCGAACAGTTGAAACTGACCGACGATGAAGTTGCCGTCATTATGGGCCACGAAATGGCGCACGCGCTGCGCGAGCACGGCCGCGAGCAGATTGCCAAGCAAGGCCTAACCAAAATCGGCACCGAGGCGTTGTCGACCATGGTTGGCGGCACGGCGGGAACATTGGTCAAATCGGGTGCTGGACTTCTGTCGCTCAAGTTCTCGCGCGACGACGAAACCGATGCCGATCTCGTCGGCCTGGAACTGGCGGCGCGGGCTGGCTTCAATCCGCAAGCCGGCGTGACGCTGTGGAAGAAAATGGCTGCGGCATCGAAGGGCGCACCGGCCGAATGGTTCTCGACCCATCCCTCGAGCGATACACGAATCGCCACCATCGAACGAAACTTGCCGGCCGTCGTGCCGCTCTATCAGCAGGCCAAGGCGACCAAGAAGGGGTGATACCGGCTGGAACAGAGGCTGCCCCAGCCGGAAACTTCTGAGGTATTTCAAATCTTAGCCGCGCGAGGTCTTGCCGCCCTTGGCTTCGCAGGTCGACTTCGACAGCATCTTGAAGCCCTGGCCCTTGCAGGCGTTGTTGCCCTTGCAGGCATTGCCGAGAGATTTGCAGGCGCCGTTGCCCTTGCAGGCATTGAGGCCGAAGCACTTGACCGTGTAGTTGGCGGCTTGCGAGACCGGCGCGACGGCCGTGCCAGCAATCAACAGAGCAGCTGCGGCCGCCGCGATAGCGGGGCCCGATTTGATTTCGAACTTCATGGACGTTTTTCCTTCCCAGGTTGGGCCATGTTTGGCCACGTTGCGTGAGGACGCGGCCCTCCCGTTGCCGAGCAGATCACATCCACAATGGCTACGCATGACCACTCACTGAGTTTCACAAATTTT
>JANORU010000567.1:0-3339 GCA_031415475.1 Hyphomicrobium sp. | reverse complement strand
TGAAAACGCGCTGAAAGGTTCCGTTAAGGCCGGACTTCGGCCCTGCTTGGGCCGGCCGGCCGGGCCTGCTACGGTACCGGTACCTAAATCTGTGTGAGGCCGGTCATGTCCGGTCGCTGTGCCGCCGTAAGGCGGGTTGTTTGTAAAAGGAACCACATCACGATGACCAAGTTCGCCGCCCACGCGCTCATCGCCCTGATGGCCGTCTCGGCCGTTATCCCGGCGTTCACGACCGAAGCCGAAGCGCGCCGCAGAGGCTTTCGCACGGGCGCGGCGATCGTGCTCGGGCTCACCGCCGCCGCCATCATCGCCAGTTCCGCCAACGCCAATTCGTCGTCGCAGCGCAGCTGGGCGCGCCAGTGCAACCGCTGGTACAATCGCTGCATCAACGGCAATAACTACGCCTGCGAAAAATTCGAAACGCGCGGCTGCACGGAGTAAGTCGCTCACGCTGAGCTGACGTTGAACGCGCGGGGGTTAGTCCTTCGCCCGTTCGACGTATTCGCCGGTCTCGGTCATGACGACGACGCGGGTGCCGGATCCGATGTGGGCCGGCACCATGATACGGGCGCCGTTCGACAGCTTGGCCGGCTTATAGGACGACGACGCTGTCTGGCCCTTCACAACCGGGTCGGCCTCGACGATCTCGAACGTCACCCGCTGCGGCAGATCGATCGCGATCGGGTTGCCTTCAAACAGCGACACCGAGCAGGTCATGCCCTCGACCAGCCACTGCGCCTGACCGCCAAGCACATCCTTCGGAACGGTAATCTGGTCGAAGCTTTCGGGCTGCATGAAATTGTAGCCCATGTCGTCTTCGTAGAGGTAGTTGTAGTCCTTCTCGTCGAGATACGCGCGCTCGACCTGATCGGTGGTGCGATAGCGCTCAACGAGCTTCACGCCGTCCGAGATGCGGCGCAGTTCGAGATGGGTAACGGGCGTGCCCTTGCCGGGATGGATGTTCTCCGCCGACATGACGACCGCTAGGCGTCCGTCAAGATCGAGCACGTTCCCCTTGCGGACCGAACTCGCGATAACCTTCACCACCGGACGTCTCCGTTAATAGCTGAACGCCGCGCGGCCAGGGTTGGCCTTTACATTGGTCATGTGCGGGAATCTGGCCGGTCTAATACCTGCTTCCGTACCGCGCGCCAAGTGTGGCAAGTCCTCCGTCAGCGCTCACTCACCCTCATTCGACCGGAAACCGCCGATGTCCCCGCCGTCTCCCTGGTGGATGCCCGACCGCCACGCCGACCGGCGGCCGTTTCTCGTGGCACGCGGTAAGATCAAAACCGCAATTCGCAGCTGGTTCGTGGATCAAGGCTTCATAGAGGTCGAACCGGCCGGCCTGCAGGTCTCGCCCGGCAACGAAACGCATCTTCATGCCTTTGCCACGGAACTCATTGGGCCGGACCTGACAGCGACGCCACGCTATCTCCACACCTCTCCAGAATTCGCGATGAAGAAGTTGCTCGCGGCAGGTGAGAAAAAAATCTTCGCCTTCGCACCCTGCTTTCGCAACCGCGAGCGCGGCGCTCTGCACGCGCCGGAGTTCACAATGCTTGAGTGGTATCGGGCCGGTGTTCCTTATGATGTGGTGATGGACGACGCCCGCGAGCTGCTCGCCCTTGCCGGCCGGACGATGAACCAACAGCTGGTCTCATGGCAGGACCGGACCGCCGTGCCGGCGAATGGCGCGGAGCGGTTGACAGTCGCGGAAGCGTTCTCACGCCACGCCTGGATCGATCTCGATGGCGCGCTTTTGAGCGACGG
Organism: Hyphomicrobium sp.; assembly: GCA_031415475.1. Lineage (GTDB taxonomy): Bacteria > Pseudomonadota > Alphaproteobacteria > Rhizobiales > Hyphomicrobiaceae > JAGVSR01. The sequence goes on along the minus strand of JANORU010000567.1, from coordinate 1,566 downwards.
CAGCCTCGATCGCGCCGCGCTTGCATCGGGAGCCACAGCCGCCGGTCTCACAGTTCGCGACGATGACAGCGCGGCCGATCTCTTCTCCCGCGTACTCGCCGCCTTCATCGAACCGAAGCTCGGCCTCGGCCGTGCAACGCTGCTTACCGAATATCCGCTGAGCGAAGCCGCCCTCGCGCAGCCTACACACCACGACCCACGCGTCGCCGAACGCTTCGAGCTCTATTGTTGCGGCGTCGAACTGGCCAACGGCTTCGGCGAACTGACCGATCCGAAAACCCAGCGCGCCAATCTCGAACGGCAAATGACCGAGCGGCAGCGGCTCTACGGCTCGCGTTATCCGCTTGATGAGGATTTCCTCGCCGCTCTAGCCCACATGCCGCCGGCGTCTGGGTGTGCGCTCGGCTTTGATCGCCTCGTCATGCTGGCGACCGGCGCGACCCACATCGATTCTGTGCAGTGGACTCCGGGAACCGATTAGCTCACTCGCGAGACCTCCGCCCCACCTTTGCCGCAAACCGCCGCTCCCTTGGAACAGCACTCTTTCCGGTCTCTGTGTACCTCTGGGGGATTTCATGACTTCGAAGATCGGCGGCACATTGGGTGACGCAGCCACCGGCCACGCCATCGAGCAGGGCTCACACGGCGGAATGCTGGCGACGGTGCTTTCGGCCATCGCATTGTTGTTCTCGGGCGTCAGCTATTACGAAAGCTCACTGAGAGCACCAGAGCTGACGGTGTTCGTGCCGCCGATGATCCACTACGCCCGCGATGGCGACAGTGACGTCTTCAACATCCCGATCACCATCACCAACGACGGCGCCAAATCCGGCACCGTGCTCAACATGGAATTGCTGGCCGAGAACCTGCGCGCCGGCGCCGAGCGCAAGACCGCGCGCTTCCATTCGGCCTTCGTCGGCGAATGGAATAGCAAGGACGACGCCATCAACCGCTCGTTCGCGCCGATCTCGATTGGCGGCAATCAAACGTTTTCCGAAACCGTGCGCTTCTATCCGATGGACAACCCGCTGCCGTTCCTGGTCGACGACAAGGGCGACTTTCGTTTCACGCTGAAACTCTTCACCGCCGAGCGCCAGGGCGACGGATTTTTGTCCAAGCTGATGGGCTCCAAAACCGAACCCCTGACCTTCGATCTAACGCTGCCGTTCATTTCGCACCAGCATCTCGGATTCCGTCGTGGCACGATTGCCATGTTCAACAAGGACTGGAAACCGGCCGTGTCGGCGACCACTCCAACCGCGTCGTCATCGGAGCCGGCACCGGCCGCACCTGCGCCGGAAGCGGCGCCTGAACCACCGAAGCCGTAGGGCGCATGAGCCCCGGCCTCTGCACTTGGCCGGTGCGCTATGCGCCGCGCCGCCGCTGATTGTGGTGCAAGTCACGGCGCATAGCGGCTCGCAAGTGGGCGAGCCTCATGCGCCCTACGAGTTTTCATCGTTATGCGGGCTACGCGGGCTTGTCTTGGCCTCACGCAACAGCCTCTGAATAAGACTATCGGCGTCGGGTCTCACGATGAACTTAACGGAATGACCGTAGCCCAGCGGT
>JANORU010000566.1:0-2932 GCA_031415475.1 Hyphomicrobium sp. | reverse complement strand
CTCACGCTCGCCGAAACCGCGTCCGTATTCGGAGAAATGCTGACCTTCCGCGCGCTGCTGGCCTCGACGACCGAGCCCAAGGAACGCAAGGCGATGATCGCCGGCAAGGTCGAGGACATGCTCAATACCGTCGTGCGCCAGATCGCGTTCTATTGCTTTGAGCGCAAGGTCCACGAGGCACGCCGCAACGGCGAGCTGACGTCGGATCAACTCAACCAGTTCTGGCTTGAGGTGCAGAAGGAAAGCTTAGGGCCGGCGATCGACTTCAAGCCGGGCTATGAGGTCTACTGGGCCTACATCCCCCACTTCATCAATTCGCCGTTCTACGTTTACGCCTACGCCTTCGGCGATTGCCTCGTGAACTCGCTCTACGGCCTCTATCAGGAAGCCCACCCGGGCTTCGTCGGCAAATACTTCGATCTTCTCAAAGCCGGTGGCTCCAAGCACCATTCCGAATTGCTCGCCCCGTTCGGCCTCGACGCCCGCGATCCCGCGTTCTGGTCCAAGGGTCTGCATGTCATCGAAGGCATGATCGACGAGTTGGAAGCGATGGAGCGGGCAACCTAGTTTTCCCAATTTCCTCGCCGCACAATAAAAGCCGCCCGGGAGGGACTCCGGGCGGCTCAAGTTTTTTCACTGGGAGAAAGCGGAGTAGGGTCGTGGCTTAGGCTCGGCCGGGCTTAGTAGCCAACACGGGGCAGAAGCTTCCAGCGGCGCCAGCCGTCGTTGCTTTCGGCAACAATGTGGGCCTCGGACTGGGTCTGCATTTCGTGCAGAATGCGCTGCTCGTTCTTTGTCAACTTGCCGTCGGCTTCGAACCCGGCGCGCACGCGGGCGATTTCGGCCTGTTCCTTCTTCAACTTGCGGCCCTCGCGCCAGGTGATCGAGCCGTCGGTGCGGCCCAATTCGATGGCCGAGGTCTGTTCGGAAAGGCGGGCGTCGTTGGAATGGGCAAGTGCTGCGGCGCTGGTGGCGGACAGAACGGCGGCGGCGATGGCGATGGTGCGGAACATGGGGGCGGTCATGGCGGGCGGTCTCCTCGTTGGCGGTTATGTGCGATTGACGATCAACTTGAGACCCACTCTGCCATCCGCCGTTTGAACCCAACCTGAAGCCGTCTGTCAGGCTTCGTTCACCTTTCTGCGCCCGCCCAATTCCCCCAAAAGGGCGCGGAAAAGCCGCCCGGAGTACCGGGCGGCTTTTCCAAATGCTGCAGTGATTTCGGCTGGTTACAGCTTCCTGAGGCTGAACGCGGCCGAGCCAGCATCGCCCGACAGATAAACTGATTGCCGGTTGCCGTTGACGGTCACGCGGATCTTGCCCGTGATGCCATACTCGGCGTTGTAGAACGTCCCGGCATAGCTGTTGGCACCTGCTTTTCTGAGTTTCGCCGTCTGCGAAACCTTGATCGACGAGGTCGCGCACGTCGCCGTCATGGCGTAGCCGGAACCGGCCGAGCCGTAGTTTGCCCGGCAGCGAGCTTTTTCCTTGGCACCACTGGCCAGTGAAACCGAGCCGCCGCCACTCCAGGCGCCGGACAGATCGCCAGCCAACACCACAGCCGGCGTAAACGACAGAATGCCAGCGGCCAGCGCAAGCGCGCCTAACCGGTGGCTGAGATCAGTTCGGGTCATGTGTCACCTCCTCGGGGATCTGACGCGACCACGCGCGAGAGAAAAAACTCTCACCATGATGAAGTCAGGATTCGAGTGAAGTTCAAGACTTAGCGAAAGAAATACTTGGCCGCCGTCCCTTACGTGACAAAGCAGCGACAAGTTTTTAACGATTACGCAGTTGCGAGATGAGCGGACGATAGCGCCCGCTCACTCGTCCTTTTTGCGTGGCACGCTCGGCACCGCGCCACCGGTGCGCGGCGACTTATCCTTGCGCTCCTTGGGGCCGGGAAGCGCCTTGCGCGGCGGCGCCGCGTCGACCAGAGCGCTCTCGGTGCCATCGTCGTCGTCGTCATCCTCGGGCTTGGGCTTTTTCGCCGGATCACCCGGGATGAATGAGAACGACAGCTTCTGCTCCAGCCCCTCGCCTGCCAGTTCGATCTTGACGAACCCGCCGTGCTCGAGCTTGCCAAACAGCAACTCGTCGGCCAGCGGCTTTTTGATGTGCTCCTGGATGACGCGCGACAGCGGCCGGGCGCCGAACTTCTCGTCGTAGCCGATCTCGCCGATCCATTTGCGGGCGGCTTCCGAAAGTTCAATCGTGACGCCGCGATCGGCCAGCTGGGCTTCCAACTGGAAGATGAACTTGTCGACCACCTTGGAGATGACCTCCGGCGGCAGACCCGAGAAGGCGATGGTGGCATCGAGGCGGTTGCGGAACTCGGGCGTGAACATCCGGTTGACGGCCTCGGTATCCTCGCCTTCGCGGCGCTTGCGGTCAAAGCCCATCGGCGCACGCGCCAGATCGGCGGCGCCGGCGTTGGTCGTCATGATCAGGATGACGTTGCGGAAATCGACCGGCTTGCCGTTGTGGTCGGTCAGCTTGCCGTGGTCCATGACCTGCAGCAGGATGTTGAACAGATCCGGATGCGCTTTCTCGATTTCGTCGAGCAGCAGCACGCTATGGGGATGCTGGTCGATACCGTCGGTCAAGAGCCCGCCCTGATCAAAACCGACGTAGCCCGGTGGCGCACCGATCAGGCGCGAGACGGTATGCTTCTCCATGTATTCCGACATGTCGAAGCGCAGCAGTTCGACGCCCAACAGATTGGCGAGCTGCTTGGCGACTTCGGTTTTGCCAACCCCTGTCGGCCCCGAAAACAGGTAGCAGCCGATCGGCTTTTCGGGCTCGCGCAAGCCGGCGCGCGCAAGCTTGATCGAGGATGAGAGCGCGCCGATCGCCTTGTCCTGGCCATAGACCACGCGCTGAAGCGTGTTTTCCAGATGTGCCAGCACCTCGGCGTCGTCCTTCGACACCG
>JANORU010000565.1:0-5378 GCA_031415475.1 Hyphomicrobium sp. | reverse complement strand
GGCGAACGATGTCATCCACAATTGGACGATTCAGGCGTTCGGCTCGAAGGTCGACGCCGTCCCAGGCCGCATCACCTCGACGTGGTTCCAGGCAGAGCGAGAAGGCGTGTTTTACGGCCAGTGTTCTGAGCTGTGCGGTATGAACCATGCCTTCATGCCGATCGCCGTCCGCGTTGTGAATGACGCCGTCTATACCGAGTGGGTGTCGACCATGCGGGCCGGCGACAAAAAGAAAGCCAAGGAAATCTTGGACAAGGTCGTACTTGAGCAGGCCGGCATCAAAGCGCTCGCCGCTGCCGGCAACGCCGCAAAATAAGTCGAACACGTTCATCCGCGGGCCCGGCAACGGGCCCGCTACCGTCATCCCAATAAAAGCAACTCGCGACAAGAAGGCTTAGAACAATGGGCACTTCAGCGGCACACGCCGACTACGGCCACGATCACGCGCCTGGTTTCTTCCGGCGTTGGTTCTGTTCAACGAACCACAAAGATATCGGTACGATGTATTTCATCTTCGCGATGATTGCGGGGATCATCGGCGGCGCCCTGTCGGTCGCCATGCGGATGGAGCTCGCCGAGCCGGGCCTTCAGTATTTCACCAACCCGCATTTGTACAACGTGTTCGTGACCGGTCACGGCCTCATCATGGTGTTCTTCATGGTCATGCCGTCGACGATGGGTGGCTTTGGCAACTGGTTCGTGCCGCTGATGATCGGCGCTCCGGACATGGCGTTCCCGCGCATGAACAACGTCTCGTTCTGGCTGCTGCCGGTTGCGCTGACGATGCTGCTGATCTCGATGTTCGTTGAAGGCCCGACGGGCATGAACGGTGTTGGCGGCGGTTGGACGATCTATGCTCCGCTGTCGGTGTCCGGCCATCCCGGTCCGGCCATGGACTTCGCGATTCTAGCGCTGCACATTGCCGGCGCTTCGTCGATCCTCGGCGCCATCAACTTCATCACGACCATTTTCAACATGCGCGCGCCTGGCATGACCATGCACAAGATGCCGCTGTTTGTGTGGTCCGTGCTGGTCACCGCGTTCCTGCTGCTGCTGTCGCTGCCGGTTCTGGCCGGTGCGATCACCATGCTGCTGACCGATCGTAACTTCGGCACCACCTTCTTCAATCCGGCTGGTGGCGGCGATCCGGTCCTCTACCAGCACTTGTTCTGGTTCTTCGGCCATCCGGAAGTCTACATTCTCATTCTTCCCGGCTTTGGCATCGTCAGCCACATCATCTCGACGTTCTCGCGCAAACCGGTGTTCGGCTATCTCGGCATGGCCTACGCCATGGTCGCGATTGGCCTCGTCGGCTTCATCGTCTGGGCGCACCACATGTATGCGGCTGGCCTCAACGTCAACACGCAGGCCTACTTCGTGTTTGCGACCATGGTGATCGCGGTGCCGACCGGTGTGAAGATCTTCTCCTGGATCGCGACCATGTGGGGCGGCTCGTTGCAGTTCCGCCTGCCGATGATCTGGGCGTTGGGCTTCATCTTCCTGTTCACGGTCGGCGGGGTTACCGGCGTGATGCTGGCCAACGCCGGCATCGACCGCGCGCTGCACGACACCTACTACGTGGTCGCGCACTTCCACTACGTGCTGTCGCTCGGCGCCGTGTTCTCGATCTTCGCCGGCTGGTACTACTGGTTCCCGAAGATGACCGGCTACATGTACTCCGAGTTCTGGGGCAAGGTGCACTTCTGGCTGACCTTCGTCGGTGCCAACGTGCTGTTCTTCCCGCAGCACTTTTTGGGTGCCGCCGGTATGCCACGCCGCTACGTCGACTATCCGGATGCCTACGCGTTCTGGAACGAGATTTCCTCGTTCGGCTCGTACATGACGGCTGTCGGAACGCTGTGCTTCTTCATCGGCATCATCGTCGCGTTCGCCCGCAAGGAAAAGGTTGGCAACAACCCGTGGGGCGTCGGCGCGACAACCCTGGAATGGACGCTGCCGTCTCCGCCGGCCTTCCACTCTTATGAAACGTTGCCGCGTATTGCGGCGACGGACCACCACTGAGCTTTCGGGTTTATTCGCTAGCTTCTATAGGCGGATAAATCCAGAAGGCAATAAACAAGCGGACGGGCGGAGCACGAAGTTTCGCCCGTCCGTTCGAAGTCTCCGCCGGACCGTCCGGCACAGAAATTTGGGAAGCGCTTGATCATGACGAGTGCCGCCGTTCCAGCCGAGGTGACCGAGGCAACGATCAGCCTCGAACCGAGCGTCGGCGACTATCTCTCGCTGATGAAGCCGCGCGTCATGACCCTTGTGATCCTGACCGCGCTGGCCGGCATGGTGGCGGCCCCGGGAAGCATCCATCCGGTCTTGGCGATCATTGCCATTATCGCCATTTCGGTCGGTGCCGGCGCGTCGGGCGCGCTCAACATGTGGTACGACGCCGATATCGATCAGCAGATGGCACGCACCGCGGCACGAGCGATCCCGCGCGGCCGTGTGACGCCCGACGAGGCGCTCGGCTTTGGCGGCGTGCTTTCGGTTCTGTCGGTGATGACCCTCGGCGTGCTGGTCAATTGGGTCGCCGGCGCGCTGCTGGCAATGACCATCGCCTACTACCTGTTCATCTACACGATGTGGCTGAAACGTAAGACGCCGCACAACATCGTCATCGGCGGCGCGGCCGGCGCGTTCCCTCCGATGATCGGCTGGGCAGCGGTGACCGGCAATGTCGGCATCGAAAGCGTCGTGCTGTTCCTGATCATCTTCCTGTGGACGCCGCCGCACTTCTGGGCGCTGGCACTTCTGAGATTGCGCGACTACGAGCGCGTCGGCGTGCCGATGCTGCCGGTCGTTGCCGGTCCGGCCGAAACACGCCGCCAGATCCTGATCTATTCCGTGTTTCTTGTGCCGTTCGCCATCCTGCCGCCGTTTATCGGCGTCGGCGGTTACGTCTATGGGGCCATGGCGACAATTATGGGCGTGATGTTCCTCTACTACGCCTTCGATGTCTGGCGCAAAACCGAGGGCCGGCCGGCGGAACAGGCGTGCAAGCGGCTATTCTGGTACTCGATCCTCTATCTCTATCTGCTGTTTGCGGTGCTGCTCGTTGAGAGCGCTGCGATGAAATATCTGGCTTGAGTTTTGGTACCCGCAGATGGCGAGCAACACCGTGACAGAGACAAGCAAGGACAACGAGCAACGGGCGCAGATCAAGCGCCAGCGCATCCGGTCTCTGGTGATCGCTCTCGGTCTCGGCTTTCTGGCCGTGTCTTTCTACGCCGCAACGATTGTTCGGCTTGGCAGCTCGGTTGCCTCGCGAACACTTTGAGTGACAGGACCTAGGATTGGATCGGGAGTGACGGCAGTTTGAATATCGGTAAGGACAACAAAGTGGCTTTGGCCTGTGACGCGGCAGTCGCCGTGATGGGGGCTGCGTCCTATGCCGCTGTGCCGCTTTATCAAATGTTCTGCCAGGCGACTGGTTTCGGCGGCACTACGCAACGCGCGGTGAAGCCTTCCGATACGGTCATCGATCGCATGGTGACCGTGCGCTTCGACGCCAATGTCGCCCACGACATGGGTTGGATCTTTGAACCCGTTCAGCGCACCATCAAAACCAAGCTCGGCGAAAACGTTCTCGCTTTCTACCGCGCCACTAACACCACCGATAAACCGGTCACGGGTACGGCTGCCTTTAACGTGGCGCCGGCGTCGGCTGGGCCGCATTTCGCAAAGATCGAATGCTTCTGCTTTACGGAACAAACGCTGGCGGCCGGCGAAACCGTCGAAATGCCGGTCTCCTTCTTCGTCGATCCGGGCATGGTCAAGGATCCGGATGCGGCGCGCCTGAAAGAAATTACCCTCTCCTATACCTTCTATCCAACGAAGCAGAGTGCAGAGAAACTAACCTCGGCGAAGCCCGGGGCCACGAAGGAGCGCGGCGGCTGACGGACGAGGGAGACGCCAGTTTCCCTAAAGGCCAACCGCTCTGAGACTTTCACAGAGACAACACACCGACGAACGCGAACGGGGACACGGAGACGAAAATGGGATCTTCAAATACCAATCAACACGACTACCACCTGGTCGATCCAAGCCCATGGCCCTTGCTCGCGGCGCTGAGCGCAATGGTGATGGCGATCGGCGCGATCATCTACATGCGCTCGCTCGGTGAGGGTGCCGTTGGCTTGTTCGGCATTCAGGGTCCGAGCGTGTTTCTCGGCGGCTTCGCAGCCCTGTCGGCTATTGCCTTCATGTGGTGGCGGGATGTCATCAAGGAAGCGCACGCGGGCCATCACACGCCGGTCGTGCAGCTTCACCTGCGCTACGGCATGATCCTGTTCATCGCTTCGGAAGTGATGTTCTTCGTCGCCTGGTTCTGGGCCTATTTCGACCATGCGCTGTTCCCGAACGACGTCGATTTCATCGAGAACATCAAAGAAGGCATCGGCCTGGTGAAGCGCAACGAGCTGTTCGGCGGCGTCTGGCCGCCGGTACCGGTCGAAGCGACTGAAGCCACCATTCCGTCAACTGGCGCGCCCACCATGGGCTTCTTCAAACACACCTTCGATCCGTGGGGCTTGCCGCTGGTCAACACGCTCGTGCTGCTGCTGTCGGGCTGCACCGTAACCTGGGCGCACCACGCGCTGCTGCACAACAAGCGCAGTCAGCTCATCATCGGCCTGTTCTTCACGGTCGCACTGGGAGCGCTGTTCACGGTTCTGCAGGCTATCGAGTACGGCCATGCCGGCTTCTCATTCGCCGGCCACTCGTATGGATCGACGTTCTTCATGGCGACCGGTTTCCACGGTGCCCATGTCGTCATCGGCACCATCTTCCTGCTGGTCTGCCTGTTGCGCGCAATGAAGGGTCACTTCACGCCGGAGCAGCACTTCGGCTTCGAAGCGGCGGCTTGGTATTGGCACTTCGTCGACGTGGTCTGGCTGTTCCTGTTTGCCTGCATCTACGTCTGGGGCGCCGGTGCAGTTCCGACGGAAGCCGCAGCCGGGCACTAGTGCAGCAAGGCTTCAGCCTTGTGATCTGATAACTTTGGCGGGGCGGCACTCAAGCCGCCCCGCTGTTGTTTAGAAAGGAGCGCCCATGAGCGCTTCGCATCAACAGGCTTCGCTCGCGTCCGCTGCCGGTCTCGGCCGTTGTCCGCGTTGTGGCAAGGGTCGCTTGTTCCGGCAGGTTCTGGTGCTGTTGGAGCGCTGTGAAAAGTGTGGGCTCAACTATAAATTCATCGACACCGGCGACGGCCCGGCCGTGTTCGCCATCTTCATTCTCGGATTTCTGGTGCTCGGCGGGGCGCTGTTTGTCGAATTCACCTATTCTCCGTCCCCTTGGGTGCATGTCGTGCTGTGGGGTCTGTTGACGCCATTGGTGGCGCTCGGATTGCTCCGCTTCCTGAAATCGCT
>JANORU010000564.1:0-3080 GCA_031415475.1 Hyphomicrobium sp. | reverse complement strand
CTTGTCTCCGGATGGCCCTTGCCCGCATCAAGAAGCTGCGGCGCGCGGCTTTACCATGGCGCCGCGGCTCGCGCGCTCCCTTTAGACGGGCGGGGATAAGCTCTCGGTGATCCCCCAGGTAGTGCCCTGGCACGAACGGCTTTTTTTTCGCCGCGGCTACCCCTATATTCGCTGTGCCGGATTCGTCCGGCTATGGCGATAAACGCGGTCGTAATAAGCCGTTCGGACCCGGGGGCAGTACCCGGCGCCTCCACCACTATGGGGGCGAACTAGGATCGACGAGGGTGTAAAGGGCTTTGCTTTCGCTCGGCATGATACCACCGTTATCGGGTCATTCAGAATAGTTGCCAATGACAACTATGCTGGGGCTGCTCTCGCTGCGTAATGCGGCGCGAAAAGCCTACACTTAAGTCCTTGCCCTTAGCCGGGTAAGGCGCGGTCCGGAGGGCACCGGGCAACAGAAGCCCTCCACTCATTCGTGTTCGCGTTGGTGTGTTCAGGTTCCGGTCGTGCGTCTCTTGCGTGCCTCTTCAGCCACAAGTTGGGCGGATGGCCAGCGGTGACAAACCGGACCTTGACAAAATGAGCTGGTACAGCGACGCGGTAGATAACTTGAACGAAGTCGGCATGGACCATGGAAACAGGGTCTCGACCGGGGGCTTCCTGAAGGCGCAATGACTGGCAGTCAGACCATCGACTACGAAGCCCTACAGCAGGATGCCCTGCGCGGCGTGGTACGCGCCGTCCTGACACGGGTCGCTAAAAGCGGCCTGCCCGGCGATCATCACTTCTACATTTCATTCGATACAAGCGCTCCAGGCGTCAGCGTGTCGAAGCGCTTGAAGGAAAAGTATCCAAAGGAAATGACGATCGTTCTCCAGCACCGGTTCTGGGATCTGATCGTCACCGAGGAACGCTTTGAAGTGAAGCTGTCATTCGATAGTATTCCCGAGCGGCTGGTGGTTCCCTACGCGGCGCTGAAAGTGTTCTTCGATCCGTCGGTTCGCTACGGCCTTCAGTTCGAGGATGTCGACGGCTTGATCAGCCGGCATGCCAACGCGTCGAATGCCGTCGACGAAGACCCGCCGTCGATCGCGCCCCGCTCGGTTGGCAAGGCCCGTCCGCGGACGGTTAAGAAACCGAAGGCGGACGGCGAACAATCACCGCGCTCAAACGGCGCCGGCCCTGCGGCGGCCACCACAAAGCCTGCCGCCATTGGTCCGCAGGTTTCGACCTTGCCATTGCCATCGCCAGCTGATTCAGATGCTGCCGTCGCGCCAGTGCCCGCCGCTGGGGCCCAGATCGTCAGCCTCGATCAGTTTCGCAAGAAGTAGAATTATCGCCGCCGTCACAGCGTCGCTGTCGCCGCCTTGAGCCAGGCGCGCGTGGCCGGCGCTACGAGATCGGCCAGCATGCGGAAAACGCGGGCGTGGTAGCCATCAAGCCATGTCAGGTCCTCGGCCGTCAGCAGCGATTTCTCGATCAGCCGGCGGTCAATCGGCGCCAGCGTCAACGTCTCGAATTCCATCATCGCCCGTTCGCCGCCGCTTGGCGTTTCGGCGGCCGTCACCAGCACCACGTTCTCAATCCTGATCCCATACTCTCCGGGCTTATAATATCCGGGCTCGTTCGAGCAGATCATGCCCGGTTCAAGCGGAAACATTCCGGCACGAGAAATCGACTGCGGGCCCTCGTGGACCGAGAGATAGCTGCCGATCCCGTGACCCGTTCCGTGATCGTAGTCGAGTCCGGCCGCCCACAGCGCCCGGCGGGCGAAGGGGTCGATATCGATGCCGCGCGTTCCCTTCGGAAAGCAGGCCGTCGCAACCGCGATGTGGCCTTTGAGAACGAGCGTGAAACGCTGACGCATTTCGGCCGTCGGCTTGCCGATCGCGACGGTGCGCGTGATGTCGGTTGTGCCGTCGGGATATTGCGCACCGGAATCCAGCAAAAATAGCTCGCCATGGGCAAGCTTGCGGTTGGTCTTTTCCGAGACGCGATAGTGAACGATCGCTCCATTCGGGCCTGACCCTGAGATCGTATCGAATGAAATGTCCTTGAGCTTGCCGGTATCCCGCCGGAACTCTTCGAGCTTCTGAACGGCACCAATCTCGTCGAGACTGCCGCCAGCCACCGCGCCATCGAGCCAGCAGAGAAACTCCGAGACCGCCGCACCATCGCGAAGGTGGGCGGCTTTGGCGCCGGCAATTTCAGCGGCATTTTTGATCGCCTTCAACGCAAGGCACGGATCGGCGGCAGCGCTGACCGACTTATCGCCAAGTCTGCGGGTGATGCCGAAGGCGGCCGTCTCGCGATCGACGCGCACCCGGCGCTTGGCTTTCTTTAACGCCGTCAAGCGATCGGAAAACGCATCGGGCTCGAAAAACCGGACCTGTTTCTCAAGGCTGCGGCGAACGTCCTTTGACACCTTCGCGGGGCGGATAAAGAGCTCGACCTTGCCGGTTGCGGGCACAATGGCGAACGCCAGCGCGACCGGGTTATGCGGCACATCCGAACCGCGGATGTTGAGCAGCCAGGCGATGCTATCAGGCAGCGTCAAAACGGCCGCAAACTGGCGCTCAGCGGCGAGCTTTTTCTGAATGGCGGCAATCTTTTCGTCGGCCGCTTGGCCGGCGAATTCGAGCGGCTGAATGACCACCGGGGCTTCGGGCGGACGCGGCCGGCCTTTGCCCCACGCACGATCCACGAGATTGGCCGGAACGGGCTTCAGCGACAGACCTTTTTCATTGAGCGACACCGTCATTCGGGCGATCTCGCCAGCCGTATGCAGCCAGGGATCGAAACCAATTGTGCCGCCTTTCGGCACGGCATCGATCAGCCAATCGACCAATTTGGCGCGCGCCAGTCCCGGAAACTCGAAGTGAGCCCGGTCGCATTCCTGGGCGACCTGCACCGTGTAGCGGCCATCGACGAAGACGGCGGCACGCTTTTTTGTGATCGCGGCAACGCCAGCGCTGCCGGAAAACCCGGTCAACCATTTGAGACGCTCGGCCGACGGCGGCACATATTCACCCTGATGCTCGTCGGCGCGCGGAATCAGATACCCGTCGAGCTCGGCC
>JANORU010000563.1:0-4973 GCA_031415475.1 Hyphomicrobium sp. | reverse complement strand
CTGGCGCACGACGGTATTGAGCATGTCCTCGACCTTGCCGGCGATCATCGCCTTGCGTTCCTTGGGCTCGGTCGTCGAGGCCAGCAGCGCGCGGAAGGTCAGCATTTCTCCGAATACGGACGCGGTTTCGGCGAGCGTGAGTGGCGTCGGCGCAAGCAGTGGACCCTGGGCGCGGGCGAGCATCTGGTGGACGCCGTGGCCCAACTCGTGGGCGAGCGTCATGACATCGCGCGGCTTGCCCTGGTAGTTCATCAAAACGTAGGGGTGCACGCTTGGCACGGTCGAGTCCGAGAACGCGCCCTGCGCCTTGCCTTCGCGCACCGGCGCATCGATCCAGCCCTTGTCAAAGAATTCCTTCGCCGTCGCCGCCATGTCGGGCGCGAACGCGCCATAGGCCTTCAAAACTGTGTCCTGCGCTTCGGCCCAGGTGAACACGCGCTCGGGCTTATCCGGCAGCGGTGCGTTGCGGTCCCAGTGGGCGAGCTTATCCATGCCGAGCCACTTGGCCTTCATGGCGTAGTAGCGATGCGAGAGCCGCGGGTAGGCGTCGCGGACCGAGGCGACGAGCGCATCGACGACCGGGGCTTCGACCCGGTTGGCGAGATGGCGGCTGTCGGCGACATCGGCGAAGCTCCGCCAACGATCGGAGATTTCCTTGTCCTTGGCGAGCGTGTTGGTGATGAGGGTAAACAGGCGAATGTTGTCGCCGAACACTTTTGACAGCGATTCGGCGCCGGCGCGGCGGCGCTGGGTATCGGCGTGCGACAGCAGATTGAGCGCCGGCTCAAGCGCTAAGGGCTGAGCTTCCCCTTCGACCGGAAAGCGCAGCGCCGTCATGGTTTCGTTGAACAGGCGGCTGAAGGCGCCGCGCGAGGTCTGGCCCTTTTCGGTGAACAGCCGCTCGAGCTTTTCATCAAGCTGATGCGGCTTTTCCTTGCGCAGGTCTTCGAGCCACGGCTTGAAGCGCGCGAGGCGCGGCGCGGTCATCGCTTTCGCTAAAACCTGGTCGTCGATGTCGTTCAGTTCGAGTTCGAAGAAAATCAGGTTGGTCGAAATGCGGGTCAGGGATTCAGACACGTCGCCGTAGAATTTGGCGCGCGCCGGATCGGCCTGATTGGCGGCGTAGTAGAGCCCCGCATAGGATCCGAGTTTGCCGAGCAGGTCGGAGAGCTGTTCGTAGGTTTCGATGGCCGTTGCGAGCGCGTCGCCATTCTTTGCGAGTTCGCCGACCTGGCCCTGGGTTCGCGCCTTGAAGCGCATCGCGTCGTTGCTGGCATCTGCCAGATCGTTCTGAACCTCGATGGCCTCGGGCGAGGCGTAGAGATCGGCGAGGTTCCACTCGGGCATGGGGCCAAGGTCACGGGCGCCGCCCGATTGAGCAGCAGTGGCTTCAGCAGCAAAAGCAATTCGAGACGTCATTAGATCCTCTATCTCGACCCAAGTTCCGGTTCGACTAGCACAGCCGTCCCCTTGGCACCACTTACAGGCTGTTTAGCCAATCGATGCGAAACGGCCCAAAACCATACGTTTGATTCGCTCATTCCCACTCGAATTGCCCCCGATGAGCACAAAAAGCATCACTCGGAAACCTTCCGTTTACCGTTGTCGGGCAATCTCAGGCTGTTCAGGTGAGTAGCCGGTCGCCAGATGTCCAGTCCTGGGACATCGCAGAGTTGGGGATCGGCAGTGTTCCAGTTGAGTCGAGTACGAGTGCCACATGGCAAAGCGTGTTTTGATCGTCGATGACGATCCTGCCCAACGCCGCATTCTTGAAGAGACGATCAAGCGGCTCGGGTTCGAAACCAAGACGACAAATTCCGGCGAACAGGCCATCCAGATTCTGGAGGGGCCCGATCGCGCGACCATCTCGCTCGTCCTGCTCGATATGGTGATGCCAGGCGTCGACGGCATGGCGGTGCTCGAGAGGCTATCGGGCCTTGCCAGCTCACCGCCGGTGATCGTGCAGACGGCCCACGGCTCAATCGACGCCGCTATCAACGCCATGCGCGCCGGAGCAGTCGACTTCGTCATCAAGCCGGCGAGCCCCGAACGGCTCGAAGTTTCGATCCGCAGCGCCTTGAAGATCGAAGCGCTGGCCGGCGAAATCAGCCGCATCAAGAAGAAGGTCGACGGAACGCTGACCTTCAACGATCTCATCATTCGCGGCGAAGCCATGCAGCGCGTTATTTCGCTCGGCAAGCGCGCGGCGGCGTCGAACATCCCGGTGCTGATCGAGGGTGAATCGGGCGTCGGTAAGGAATTGATCGCGCGCGCCATCCAAGGCGAGAGCGAACGGGCCGGCCGTCCGTTCGTCACCGTCAACTGCGGTGCGATCCCGGAAAATCTGGTCGAAAGCATTCTGTTCGGCCACGAAAAGGGCTCGTTCACGGGCGCATCCGAACGCCGCATCGGCAAGTTCCAGGAAGCCGACGGCGGCACGCTGTTCCTCGACGAAGTCGGTGAACTGCCGCTCGAAGCCCAGGTCAAACTTCTGCGCGCGCTACAGGAAGGCGAGATTGATCCAGTCGGCTCGAAAAAGCCGGTCAAAGTCAACTTCCGCCTGATCTCGGCGACCAATCGCGACATGATCCAGCAGGTCAAGGACGGCAAGTTCCGCGAAGACCTCTACTATCGCTTGAACGTGTTCCCGATCTGGGTGCCGCCGCTGCGCGAACGGACCGACGATCTTCCCGAGCTGGCGCAGCATTTCGTTGCCAAGTTTGCGGCCGAAGAAGGTAAGCGCATTTCGGGACTGTCTCCGGAAACGCTGCGGCTCATCCGGTCGTATACTTGGCCCGGCAACGTGCGCCAGCTCGAGAATGCCGTGTTCCGCGCTGTCGTCTTGTCGGACCGGCTCGAACTGACGATCAACGAGTTCCCGCAGATCGCGGCTCACGTTGATGGCTTCGATGCCGAGATTCCGGCCGCTCCAACCGAACTGCAGCGCCAGCCGGCCTACACCGGTCCGGCGCTTCTTGGGGCCGAAAACACCATTCCGCAGACGGTCGAGATCCGGTCGATCGGCGGGACGGCGTCGATCGGCATTCCGGCGGTCGATGCCTCGGGCGACATTCGTCCGCTCGAAGCGATCGAAGCCGATATGATCCGGCTCGCACTCGGGCGCTATCGCGGCCACATGACGGAGGTCGCCAAACGGCTCAACATCGGCCGCTCGACGCTCTATCGCAAAATGCAGGAATACGGTCTGGAGCAACGCGTCAACTAGCCAACCCGCTCTTCGGAGCGGGATGTTCATCGCCCTGCAGATCGGGAAGGGTCCGGTGCTCACGCGCCGGGCCCTTTTTCTTGTTTGCAGCACAAGCCCCCGGGGCGGCGTTGCGGCTGGAGAGCCGCGCGAATCGGATAGCGTTGGCCTCTCCGGCTGCCCGAGTGTGGCGCG
Organism: Hyphomicrobium sp.; assembly: GCA_031415475.1. Classification (GTDB taxonomy): domain Bacteria; phylum Pseudomonadota; class Alphaproteobacteria; order Rhizobiales; family Hyphomicrobiaceae; genus JAGVSR01. Next base: position 1,573 of record JANORU010000563.1, on the reverse strand, counting down.
CGGACACTATTGCTCGTCCGGCGTGACCCTTACACCGGAGGCTTGAGGAGAGTGACGCGATGCGGTTCAAGGCCTTCTTGATCCTGGTGGCAACTTCGACCGTGCTTCCTTTGGCAGTGCATGCCGAAGAGCAACCGATTTCGGCTGGCGCATCGCCAGTTGAAACCGGCAGCGTGGAAAATGCTGTCAACGCCGCGCATCCCGATGCGCCGATTGGCCAAGCCGCACGCGATTTGTTCGGGCCAAGTCCGGAAGATCACCTCTTGCCGGAGGCGGCGAGTGCGTCTGCCGCCGAGCCGCCCAAGCCTTCGCCGGAAGACGAAGACCGGGCGGCCCTCAGGGCTTTTTACGAAGCGCGCAAGGATGCCCCGTTGTGGGTGACATCCGGCGGCTACACCGATCGGGCCAAGGCGGCCATCGCCGAACTGCGCCGGGCGGCCGATTGGGCGCTCGCCGCCAAAGACTACGAGGTGCCGGCGCTCGACGGCGCATCACTCTCTCACGATGCGCTGGCCAAGGCCGAAAGCGAACTGTCGCTCGCGGTTCTGCACTATGCGCGCGATGCCCGCGGTGGCCGCATACCCGAGCCGAACAAGCAACTGTCGTCCTATCTCGATCGCCGGCCGCAACTGCGCGACCGCAAGACGCTGCTCGAAGATATCGCCAATCGCGACGACCCCGGCGCGTTGCTACGCGATCTGCAGCCCAAACACGCACAGTTCGAAGCCCTGCGGCAGGCGTGGCTTGAAGCCGAGCGGGCGAAGGCGGCCAAGGCCGTCAGGCTGCTCGCTGGCGACGATTTAAAGGAAGGCGACACCCATGCTGATGTCGCCGTCCTGCGCAAACGGCTGGCCGTCGCGGCCGAGCCCGGCGCCGACGAGACAAAATTCGATCAGCGGTTGTCACAGGCGCTCAAAGGGTTTCAGACGCTGAAAGGGCTGACGCCGGCCGACGGCGTGCTGACGTCCGAGACGCGGGCGAAACTCAATCAGCCCATCAAGGGCGAGCGGGCGCAATTGGCCGCCAACCTGCAGCAATGGCGCTGGATGCCGGAAAGCCTCGGCGCCATGTACGTCTGGGTCAACGTTCCGGAATATACGATCCGGATCGTCAAGAACGGCGAAGTCGTATTCACCGAGCGGATTACAGCCGGCCTCGTCAACAAGCAGACGCCGATTTTTTCCGACCAGATGGAGCGCGTGACGTTCAAGTCGCGCTGGCGGGTGCCGGACTCGATCAAGGTGCGCGAAATCTGGCCGAGCCTGTTGCGCGGCGGCGGGATGATGCGCCAGCACCGGCTTGAAATGCGCCGTGCAGGGACCGACGAACTGGTTGATTGGCGCAAGATCGACTGGTCGAAGGCCAGCATGACCGACTACGTCGTCTGGCAGCCGCCGGGGCCATGGAACCAACTCGGTGTCGTCAAATTCTCGTTTCCGAGCAAGCACTACGTGTTCATGCACGACACGCCCGACAAGTACATGTTCAACTGGAGCCGGCGCGCCAACAGCCATGGCTGTATGCGCATCCGTAATCCGCTCAATATGGCGACCGTGGTGCTCGGCGCCGACCA
>JANORU010000562.1:0-1968 GCA_031415475.1 Hyphomicrobium sp. | reverse complement strand
GGGGTCAATCCGGTGCAGCGATGTCCCACAGGAGTGCAGCGGAGCGGAAGCGTGCGAGGCGCAGCGGCTTCAGGAGGAAAATTGCAGCCAGGAAACCAATGATGACGGATGGCTCAGAGCGGAAGAAAACCTGGATACTTTTGAAGCCGGATTTGAAGCCGGCCCTAGCGGCGAGACGCCAGTGGAGTGGCAAATGCAGAGGATGCTTGATGTCTCGCACAAACTGAAAGATGGCTTCGGCTATTCGCTGTACAAAGCCAGTGGCGGCGGCGGAACCGAACCGACGGATGAGGCCAAAGTAATTTCTCAAGAAGGTACTCGGGTCGTCACGTCGGGCAAGATAGGGATTCTCAGCAGAATTCTCGATCTTTTCCGGTCATAGCGCTGCCCCCATTCACCCGTCGCCGAAGATCTGCTTCTGGCCGAGGTTGCGGAACAGCGATTTCAGGACGCCATCTTCCTTGCCGCCGGGTGCCGGCGTGGTGCGTGAAATGAAGTCGAACACCTTGCCGTCCTGGAGGCCGTAGTTGGCGACCCGGTCGACCATCGCGGTTTCGGTGAAATAGACGGCCAGCACTTTGCGATCGACCTCGGACGGCGCCATGAACGCCTTCTGCGATGTCGTGCTTGAAATGTAATAAAAGACCTGGCCGGAACCCGTGGTCGTTGTGGTGGTCGGGGTGCCGAGGGCGAGGCGCACCTGTTCCTGGCCCATGCCGTGCTGGATCTGCTGGACGTCGGTTTCACGAAACAGCTGGCCGTGCTTGGTGATCTGATCGGCGCAGCCGCCAAGCAGCACGCTGGCGACGAGCACCAACCCTGGCACCAATCCCAAGCCGGCCGTCCTACCATCCCGACGCGTCAATTTTGCCCGGCGCATTCCTCGTCCTGCATTCGTAAGACTCGTTTGTCCGTCGTCCGTCGCTGACCGGCTTATCGGCCAGCGCCGCGAATGGCAACGGCATCCCGGTACCGGGCGACCGTCATCCCACTCCAACTTTGTCACCGCGAGCGTCACCCACATGTTGACATGGTTTCGCAAGCGCTCGACCGGCCACCGCAAAGCAGGTGAGCTTTATGGCAGGGTCGTGACCCAGGCCCGCGCACCCGCCATTTATGATCGCCATGGTGTCGCGGATACACCAGAAGGGCGCTACGAAGTGCTTGTTTTGCATCTCTTTCTTGTGATTGAGCGGCTTAGGGGGGAGGACCAGGACGGCGCCGCCCAGGGTCGCGATTTGGCGCGCGATCTGGTCGAAGTGTTTGTCGAGGACATGGATGATTCGCTGCGTGAGATGGGGGTCGGCGATCTCTCCGTGCCGCGCAAAGTGAAAAAGGCGGCCGCCGGGCTATACGACCGGACACCGCTTTACCGTACGGCGCTCGGCTCTAAGGCCGACGACTCACTGGCTGAAGCGCTGGCCACCAGTCTTCCCGCCGGAGCGGGCCGGGCCGTCGACAGCGCAGCATTGGCGCGCTACGTGCGTCTGCTGGCGGCAGAGATGGCGCGGGTGCCGGTGCCCGAGTTGGTGTCCGGCACTGGTCCGTTGCTTCAACCATTGCCGTGAGCGCGTAAAGTCAAACCACTTGGAAAAGGGTGTCGGATGGCAAACCCCCTCACATGGACGGAGATCCTCGCCGATATCGGCGACCAAGGACTTTCGCGCCATCGGATCGCAACCCCCGCTGAGCGCAAAGCCCTGGCTGAGGCTCTGGGGCTGGTCGAGTGTACCGAGATGGCAGCCGACTACCGGCTTGTGGCCAAGAGGGGCGGCTCGTATCTGCTGGAAGGCGACGTGACGCTGGCAGCTACTCAGGCGTGCATCGTGACGCTGGAGCCTTTGTCTACGCGGTTGAAGGAACCCATTCGGGTTGAGTTCCGGCCCGGAGCCTCCGAGGCCGATGACGCAGGCGAAGGCGAACGTCCCATTCTCGACGGCCCCGATGTCGAGCCGTTGGCCGACCGCA
>JANORU010000561.1:0-5355 GCA_031415475.1 Hyphomicrobium sp. | reverse complement strand
GTCATATACAAGCGGACTGGATCAGTCATGGCTGAGACCCAGGATTTCGATGCGTCGGCCACGCTGTTGCCGGGCTTCGCCAAAGCCAAGGGCTTTGTTTTCTGATTGTCCGGCCAGCGCCGTCGAGAGTCTTAAGACCGGTTTACACTTCGTTCAGCGAATCGGCCGCCAATCGGGACCGGGGGAGGTATGTCTCCCGTGGTTTTGAAGAGACGGTCGATGCCGGTTGGCAGAGCGACGAGGGGCGACAGTACGCGCGCGGGCCAGCGATGGCTTGCGGCCGTAAGCGTGTGTGCCCTGGCGGCCGCGCTGGCGATGACCGGTAGTGCGCCGGTTTCGGCTGAAACCCTGCAAGAGGCGCTCGCTGCCACCTATCGCAGCAATCCGCGTATCGATGCCGAGCGAGCGCGACTGAGGGCGACCGACGAGGATGTAGCGCGGGCCCAATCCGGCTTTCGCCCGCAGGTCGGCGCAACGGCGGAAATCAGCCGCGAGCGCTCGAGTTCAAAGCCGTCCTCGACATCCAACGGGTCCAATGATCCGTGGGGCTACCAGGTCAACATCACGCAACCGATCTTTTCAGGCTTCAGAACGACCAATGCCGTCGGCCAGGCCGAAGCCGGGGTCCGGGCCGGCCGCGAGGACCTGCGATCGGTTGAGGCGGAAGTGCTGCTCGAGGCTGTCAGAGCCTACTGCGATGTGGTGCGCGATCAGTCGATCGTCAGGATCCGTGATCGCAACGTCGAGGTGTTGAGCCGCGAGCTCGACGCTGCCCGCACGCGCCGCGCGGCGCGCGAAGTCACGAAAACCGATGTCTCTCAAGCGGAAGCCCGCCGCGCCCGCGCGGTGTCCGAGGCTGACTTCGCCAAGGCCAATCTCAAGATTGCCCGCGCCCGCTATCTGCAAACGGTCGGCCATGCGCCAACCGGTGTTTCGGCACCATCGGCGCGTTTGAAGGCGTTGCCGCGTTCGCTCGACGAGGCGCTGGAAATTGCCGAACGCGAGAGCCCCATTGTTGTCTCATCGCTCTATCGCGAAGAAGCCGCCCGCTACAACGTCGACAAGATTTCCGGCGAACTGTTGCCGGAGGTGCAGTTGGAGGCCAACTACTCGCACGCCGGCGACACATCTTCGGTGATCGAGGAACAGGTCGATGCCCGCATCACCGGCCGGATTTCCGTTCCACTCTATGAAGGCGGGGAAACGCGCGCCCGCGTTCGCCAAGCCAAGCATACCCATGTCAGTCTCCTGCAGGAGATTGAACAGGCCCGGACCGAAACCACTGGCAACGTGACGGCGGCTTGGTCGCGGTTGATCGCGTCGCGGGCGCAATTGAAGTCCGACCAGATCCAGGTCGAGGCCACTCAGACTGCGCTCGAAGGTGTGCGCGAGGAAGAACGGGTCGGACAGCGAACGTTGCTCGATGTGCTGAACGCCGAGCAGGAGTATCTTGAGGCCCAGGTGCAGTACGCTTCGACCAAGCGTGACCTGGTTTTGGCAGGCTACACGGTGCTCGGCCAGATTGGCCGTCTGACGGGTGACGCCATCGAGGGGGTCGATTCCCTCTATGATCCGGAAGAGCATTATCAGGAGGCGCGTGATGAATGGTTTTCGACCGACATCACCGACCGTCCGCATCTACGCGAGAGCCGCGATGACGCGGAGATTGTCGTCGAGTCTGACATGCCGCCGCCGGTTGAACCGATTCGCGAGCAGCCGGTGCGCGCGTCGATGAAGTCGACACGTATGCCGGACCCTATTTCGGATGAAGTGTTTTTCGAGCCACCACCTGCAGAGCCGACACCTGCTGAGCCAGCGTTCGAAGAGCCCGACTCGAGCGAATCACCCGCGCCATTCCGGCCGTCTTACAAATGACTTGCGCGCCCATCGGCGCACCCAAAGTGATTCATTTTTTTCTTGATTGGAGCCGCCGCCTGGTGAGTCGCGGCCACAACTTGCGCGTTTGCTTTGGCAAAGTGTGTGAAACGGGCCACGGATAGACCAGCTCGCTCTCGCGAAACCGCTGATTGGCTTCTGGAATCCATCCTCCTCGCCTACAGATAACTCATTGAATAAGCTGTTGATGGGCTGTTGGCCCAGGTGAAGCCCGTTGGGGAATCGCACTACCTGAGTTGAACACGTCCGGACGAGGCGCGAGCGCATCGGTCCGGATTGGAAATTGAGGTGCAGTCAATGCTTCGGAATGCGGCGGGAGATATCCCGGGTGAGCGGCGTGCGCGCGGCAATGGTGCCTGCGCGCTCGGAGCCGTGGCCGCATTGGTCGCGCTGACACTGCTGCTGGCCGCGCCATCGCAGGCAATCGCTGAGACGCTCGACGAGGCGCTTGCCGCCACCTACGGGTACAACCCGCGCATCGACGCCGAGCGGGCGACGCTGAGGGCGACCGATGAAGGCGTGGCGCGTGCAATGTCGGGATACCGGCCGTCGATCAACGGGCAGGCGGATGTTGGACGCCAGCGAATTGATACGAGGCCACCGTCGGCTGCCGAAGGCACCTTGAGTCCTCGCGGCTATGCGATCCAGCTCACGCAGCCAATTTTCCGCGGCTTCCGGACAACCAATGCCGTCAATCAGGCGGAAGCCGATGTTCGGGCCGGCCGCGAAATTCTGCGCAATGTCGAACAGCAAGTGCTGCTCGATGCTGTCGAAGCCTACATGGATGTGGTGCGCGATCAGGAGATCGTCCGGCTGCGCGAAAACAATCTTAAAGTTCTGAGCGAAGAACTGAGAGCGACGCAGGACCGTTTCGCGGTTGGCGAAGTGACCAAGACTGACGTTGCGCAATCTGAGGCCCGGCGCGCCGGCGCCGTTGCTCAATTGGATTTCGCCCGCGCCAGCGTAAAATCCAGCCGCGCCCGCTATCAACAGGTGGTCGGTCACCAGCCTGGTTCTGTGTCCCAGCCCAGATTGAAAGAGGAGGCCATTCCGAAGTCGCTTGATGATGCGATTGCGATCGGCACCAACGAGAACCCCAACGTTGTGACGGCCCTTTATCGCGAACAGTCAGCGCGATTTGCCGTTGATTTGGTGCGTGGTGAGCTGTTGCCGGAGCTTCAGCTGGAAGCGACCTACCAGGACCGGTTCTCGTCATCGCAGTTCATCGACGAGCAGGAAACGGCGATTATTGCCGGCCGCCTCAATGTCCCGATCTATGATCAGGGTGGCGAAGTCTACGCCCGCGTCCGGCAAGCCAAACACGCCCATGTCAGCCTCCTCCAGGAAATCGAAGTCGCCCGCGTCGAAGTCCAAGCCCAGATCGTTGCGGCGTGGTCCCAGCTGCTCGCCAACCGGGCGCAGATCGTCAGTGCCGAAGCCCAGGTCGATGCCAACCAGACGGCCCTGGCCGGCGTTCGTGAAGAAGAGCGGGTCGGCCAAAGAACTCTGATCGATGTCTTGAATGCCCAGCAGGAATTGCTCGACAGTCAGGTGAACCTGACAACCGCGCGCCGCGATCTCATCGTCACCGCTTATCAGCTGCAAGTGGCGATCGGTCACCTCGATGCGGTGGGCCTGGGCGTGACCGGTCTCGTCTACGACCCGGAAGAGCACTACTTCGAGACGCGCCGCAAATGGATCGGCACTTCGATCACGCCGGGCCGGGTTTTCGATACCCACGATGGCTGGGGCGCAGTCGAGAGCCACGAACCCTCCAAATAATCGCCGGGAATAATCTTCATTCGGGCACAATTGGAGATCGCGCGCGGGCGCCGGTCTAAGCCACTTCGTGTGCGGTCTCTTTATGCTCGCGCACGCACTTGCTTTTTCTCATATAAATCGCTGTTTCCAGTGCGTGGAAATGTCAGGCTGCACCCCCTCGCATGTCCCAAAACAAGACTTGATCAGATGTCTCTTTGCCACACTCTGGCCGCCAACCGCGCCTAACTTTGACCTCGGATACGCAGGGGCCGCCACAACGCTTAAGAGCGAATTTTTTTCTGAGCCGGGGGGCCAGCGCTATCCCAGTCGGTCGTGCGGACGACAGTCGAGTGCCTTTCTGCCGGATACCGGGAGAAGGGGTCAGTAGCGTTCAAGTGTGTGGCCGTGGCCGATGGGGCAGACGTCGCGGCGTGGTGGCGAGGTGGCGTAATGGAATTGGCGGAGAAGAACGGGCAGCAGAGCATGGAGGAGATCCTGGCGTCGATCCGCCGGATCATCGCCGAGGAGCCCAACGAAGGCGCAAAAATTATCGACTTGACGGGGCGCGATGCGACGGCCGGCCTCGACTTCGCTAGCGAAGATGGTGCCGATTTCGAATTGCCGTCGATGTTTCGCCCGGTGGCTCAGGCCCCCGCCGAACGCGTGACGCCGCTGTTCGGCCGGCTGACCGATGCCATTCGCGGCGCGTCGACATCTCAGAGCTCTGGCCACACTTTGCCGGCCCAGTCTTTCCAGGCCCAGTCCTTGCCTGCGCAGTCCGTGAGCGAACCGCGCAATGGCCGTCTCAACCCGATTTTCGGAAATCTCTTGGAGCAGGCGCCGAGCCACGCGGGCCGGCTCGAGAGCCGGCAAGAAGAAAGCGAGTTCCGCATGCCGAATTCTTATGCCAATGGGCTGAGCGCCTTGCACCTCGTGCGCCGTGAGCAGCCTGTTGCAGACGTCGAGCCGTCGTCGTCATTCGGCGCCGCGCCCGGCACTCCGTACAGCATGGAGGCGGTCTCGCCGCCGATCGACAACAACACGCAAATGCCGCGCCAGATGGCGGCGTTCAAGGACACTCGATTTTGCAAGATGACATCGCCGCAGACGGCGACGGGATACGAAAGTCATCCCCAATCGCTGTCGGCCGCTTTTGAACATGCCTTCCCTGGCGAGGCGTCTAGCGCTGAAAACTCCGATACACTTGCCGCGGCTGTGGCTGAAGTTTTGAATGCTGCCGAGTACGAACAGCGCTTCGACGCGCCGCACGATGGCTTGGACATTTCGGCTGTTTATCCAGCTTTTGCCGATCCGGCGGTGCACGCGGTCAGTTCTACAGTTCCTGACCACGCAACCGTCACACCGCCGCCGCTCGATCATCATGCCCAGGCCAATGGCATCGAAGATCAAACCGCTGACTTGTTGCGGCCCATGTTGCGCCAATGGCTTGCCGACAACATGCCGAAAATGGTGGAGAAAGCCCTCCACATTGAGGTCTCGGAATCCGTGAGATCCGGCAAAAAACCCAATGGGATGTGAGTGTTGAACGAGTGCGACCGCGGTTTGACATGGGCGCCGGCGGCGCTCGCGGATTGCTGCCGGGCTCAGGGCACGATAGGAGTATTAGTCACGATAACGCCCCAGAGTTGGGGCATGGGATGGGCATTGCTGGGACCACTGGCTGTAACTGGACCGAGG
>JANORU010000560.1:0-4373 GCA_031415475.1 Hyphomicrobium sp. | reverse complement strand
CCCGCCTCGTCGAGATTGCTCTTGCCCCAGTCCGGGCCGCGCTGGACATCGACCCCGACACCGGCGGCGTCGAGTTCTGATTTTTCGACACGCACGGTATCGCACGCAGCTGGATCGAGCGGCAAAGCCTGTGCGCTCTGCCATACGGTCACTATGACGATGGCGGTCAAAACTGTTGTTTTCGTCGGCATTCCAGATCCCACTGCCGGCTGCAAAATGTGCGCGCCCCGGTTATCACCGCATCGCGCCCCGGTTGCAACAGTCTCGCGTCCCTTGATCAATCGTAGGCCGCGATGATGGCTAGAAAATCGGCAGCCTTGAGGCTGGCGCCGCCAACCAGCGCCCCATCGACGTTTGCACACGCCATTAATTCGCGGGCATTGGACGGTTTCACGGACCCGCCGTAGAGAATGCGCAGTCCTTGCGCGGCCGCGCCGAACCTTTCGTCCAAGGATGCGCGGATTGCAGCGTGCACGGCTGCCACGTCGTCGAGCGTCGGCGTCAATCCGCTTCCGATCGCCCATACCGGCTCATAGGCGATGACCGTATTGGCAGCGGTCGTACCGTCCATCAGCGACCCTCTGAGTTGCCGGCCCACGACATCGAGCGTAAGGCCCGCCGCGCGCTGACCAACCGTTTCACCGATGCAAACAATGGCGACAAGCCCGGCCCGATGGGTCGCCACCTGTTTGGCCGCCACGTCGCCGTCGGTTTCACCATGATCGGCCCGCCGCTCGGAGTGGCCGACGATGACGGCACGAGCCCCGGCATCGGCGAGCATTTCGGCCGCGACATCGCCGGTGTGTGGCCCCGTTGCCGCGACGTGGCAGTCCTGCCCGCCAACCAAGACAGCCTTGCCCTTCAAAGCCTCCGCCATCACCAGAACCAGCGTCGCCGGCGGGCAAATCATAACATCAATGGGCGGCGCACCGGCCCGGCCGGCCATGTGGGCGTTAACTGTCAGCGCTTCGTCCAGCGCCGCCTTGACGCCGTTCATCTTCCAATTGCCCGCAACCAGTGGGCGCGGTTTCGCTTGGTCTTCGGCCATAATGCCCCCAAGTGCGATTGCGTGGCTGTGGCCCCGGCCAGTCAGGCGGCCGGAGGCGGCATCCATTTGAACCGGTGCCGAGGGCCAAAAAGCGCCGTCTGGCGGCTTGCTTTCAACCTTCGGACGGCTTCATATCACGCTCCGGGCCCGCGTCACGTGCGGGTTTTTGTTGTTTCCAGCACGCGAAACTGGCAAGGCCCTGGCAAACGTCCGGACCGCCACGGCCGCCGGGCACCACCAACAACCTTCGGACCCAGAATACACCCATGCTTGAAGCTCTAAGACGCGGCTCGACCGGCCTGATCGCCAAGCTGCTCCTCGCCCTGCTGATCGTCAGTTTCGGCATCTGGGGTATTGCCGACGTGTTCTCGGGCGTCAGCCGCCGGGCCTTAGCAACGGTCGGCGATGTCGAGATTCAGAACACCGAGTTCAGCCGCGTCTTTCAGACCGAACTCGATGGGCTGAGCGTTGAAAACAATCGGCGGATCACGACCGAGGAGGCACGCAGCCAGGGGGTCGACCGCTTTGTTCTCAATAAGATGATCGGCCAGGCGGCCCTCAAAGAGCATGCCCAGATGCTGCAGCTTGGGCTCGCTCCGGAAAAGGTCGTCGAGAACTTGAAAAAGGACGAGAACTTCTTTGGACCTGATGGCAAGTTCTCGCGCGACGGCTTCGACGAACTGATCCGGCGCCTCGGGTTGACGGAAGGCCAGTTCCTCAAGCTGCGCAAGGAGGACGAGCTTCGCCGTCAGTTGTCTGGTGCCATCCTGGCCGCGACCGTCGCGCCGAAGGCGATGACCGACGTGCAGCATGCCTTCAAAAACGAAACCCGCAGCCTCCAGTTTTTCAAGATTGATGCCGCCAAGGCGGTGACAATTCCCGATCCGGATGAGGCCAAACTCAAGGCCTACTACGACGCCAACAAGGGTCAGTTCATGACCCGCGAATTCCGCAAGTTCGCAGCCCTTCTGGCAACGGTCACCGAGCTGAAGAAAGAGGTCACTGTCACCGACGACGAACTCAAGGCCTCTTATGCCGACGACAAGGCGACCATCTACGACAAGCCGGAACGGCGCCGCTTGCAGCAGATCGCCTTCAAGGATCGCGCGGCCGCCGACGCCGCGCGTGAAGCCCTGACCAAGGGCGGCAAGAACTTCATGGATGTCGCCAAGGACACGGGCGCCAAGGAAAGCGACATCAATCTCGGCAAACTTTCGAAAAAGCAGCTGATCGATCCCAAGATCGCCGAGGCCGCCTTCAAGCTCGAACGCGACGCCATTTCAGAAGTTGTCGAAGGCCGGTTTGCGACCGTGCTGCTGCGCGCCATCGAAATCGAAACCGGCGTCGAAAGCACGTTCGAAGGCTCGAAAGACAAAGTTCAGGACAAGCTGGCCAGCAAGAAGGCGCGCGACAGCCTTCTCCAGAAGGTTGATCTGGTCGAGGAAGGCCGCAATGCCGGCAAGACGCTCAAGGAGCTTGCCGAGACCCTCAAACTCAAGCTGGTCGAGGTCGCGGCGACCGATGCCGATAGCAAGACGCCCGATGGCGCGGCGGCGCTCGACCATCCCAACGCCGCGGCGATCGTCAAAGCCGTGTTCCGGACCTCGCCGGGCGCTGAGAGTGAGCCGATCGAGCTTGGCAACGACGGCTACGGCTGGATCGACGTGGTGTCGATCGACGCGGCCAAAGAACGCCCGCTCGCCGAGGTCACAGCCGACTTGAAGACGGCCGTGATCGACGACGAAAAATCGAAGGCGCTGAAAGCCTATGCCGACAAGATGGTCGATCGCGCCAAAACCGGCGAGGATTTCGAAAAGCTCGCTGTCGAGGCCGGCGGAAAAACGGAAACGCTCGATGACCTTCAGCGCACAACGTCGCCTCCGGGCTTGACCCAGGAAGCTGTCGAGCGTGGCTTTGCACTCGCTCTCAACGGGGCAACATCGGCCGAGACGGTCGATCGCGCCAGCCGTACCATTGTAAAGGTCGTCAAAATCACGCCGGCGGCGGCACCGAGTACGGCCGAGCAGGACGCGTTGACCACTGCGTTGAAGCGTGAACTCGAGAACGATACACTGATCAGCTACGTCACGGCGCTGCAGGACAAGCTCGGCGTGTCGATCAACGAAGCTGAATTCAAACGGATCACCGGAGCTGACGCGGCGCAGCCGTAAGTTTTCTGACGGGCGGCAGAACAACGACTGATGAGCCATATCGATCCCGCTGACGTCTTGCCGTCCTTCGACGCATTCCAGGAGCGCTATGCCACTGGCACTTCGCAGGTTGTGTGGACACGCCTCGTTGCCGATCTCGAAACACCGGTTTCAGCCTATTTGAAACTGTGCGCCGGCAAGCCGATGAGCCTGCTGCTCGAGTCGGTCGAAGGCGGCGCCAGCCGTGGCCGCTATTCGATCATCGCCTGCGACCCGGATCTGGTATTTCGGGCGACGGGCAACTCGGCGGACTTGAACGCCGCGCCTGCCACCGGTGAGGCCGGGTTCGCACCCGCTGGCGCCCCGACGCTCGAGGCACTGCGGACACTGCTCAACCGCTCGCGCATCGATCTGCCGGCCGAGCTGCCCCCCATGGCGGCCGGCGTGTTCGGCTACATGGGCTACGACACGATCAGGCTGGTCGAACGTTTGCCGAATGCCAAACCCGACGATCTCGGCGTGCCCGACAGCGTCCTGATCCGCCCGACAGTGGTGCTCGTGTTCGACACGGTGAAGGACGAAATGATCGTCGTCACGCCGGTGCGCGTCGAGGGCAAGGCCTGCTCCGCCAAAGATGCTTACTCTGCCGCCATCGCCCGCCTCGCGCGCGTTGTTGGTGCGCTCAACGTGCCAGTGCCGGAAGCACCGCTGCACACGGCCGATGCTCTCTCCATTCCCGAACCGGTCTCCAACACCAAGCCCGGCCGTTTTCTTGAGATGGTGGCCCGCGCCAAGGACTACATTCGCGCCGGCGATATTTTCCAGGTTGTGCTGTCACAACGTTTTTCAGCACCCTTCGCGCTGTCCTCGTTCACGCTGTACCGCGCGCTCAGGCGCATGAACCCGTCGCCGTTCCTGTTCCATCTCGACCTCGGCGGATTTTCACTTGTCGGATCGAGCCCGGAAATTCTGGTTCGCGTCCGCGATGGCCGGGTCACTATCCGGCCGATTGCCGGCACCGCCCGGCGCGGAATGGATGATGCCGAGGACAAGGTGCTCGCCGACGCACTCTTGAAAGACCCCAAGGAACGCTCGGAGCACTTGATGCTGCTCGACCTCGGCCGTCACGACGTTGGCCGGGTGGCCGAGATTGGCACGGTCGCAGTCACCGACAG
>JANORU010000559.1:0-11203 GCA_031415475.1 Hyphomicrobium sp. | reverse complement strand
CCGTAGATGTGGCGCAGCAGCCGGTAGAGCACATCGAACACGATCACCGGGCGCGCGTTGCCGATGTGAGCAAAGTCGTAAACCGTCGGTCCGCACACGTACATGCGGACGTTGGTCGAATCGATCGGCCGGAACTCGGCCTTGTCGCGGGTGAGAGTGTTGTAGAGCTTCAGTGTCACGAAAGGGCCCTGTTTGGTCGGCAGCCAGGGCGCGTCTCTCCGTCAACGAAAAACACAAGAGATCGGCGCACCGGCCGCGAGGCAACTCACGCGGGACAACTAACCGGAAATGACAATGCCGCAACAGATGCTTACGGCGCGTTTACAGTCATGTTTGCGCATGGCGGGGTTATCGGCCGGGGGCGTATTTGCGTCAAGTGAGGCACCGTTGCTCGCGACTTGCCCACAGAAAGGCTGGGACAGACTGGCGCCGCATTTGCTCCCCAATGCCTGCTTATGCAATAGGTGAAGCAGGATCAAAGACTTGAGGTTCGCGCCGCGGTTCGGCGCAGCCCTGAAGGGACGATGACAGCGACGCGACCGAGTTCGACAGTCTCAGCCCGGCCGGCCCTGCGCTGGATCGGGGCGGTCGCGTTGTCGCTGATGGCGCTCGCCGGCGGTCTTGTCACCGCAAGTTCGCTCAGTGTCGCTCAGGGCTTCAAATGGCCGTGGGATGATACCCCGCAACCGAGAAAACCATTGCAGCAGCCGGCGCCCGCTTGGCGTCCGCCGCCCGAGCCCAATGCGCCGCCCGTCTATCAGCCGCCACCGATTGCCGGCGCCAGCCAGAAGGCGCCGATCTGCCTCGACCTCGAACGGCGTCTCGTGCAAGAGGGCCAGAACGGCAACCAGTCGCGCGATCTGATCCCGATGGTCGAGAACCAGCTTCGGCAGGTCGACCTGCAATATCGCACGGCGACACGCGATCTCGACCGCGCCAATTGCTACGAATATTTTTTGTTCCAGAAAACCCTGCGCCGGACGCAGAAGTGTCTGACACTCGTCCGCCAGTCCGAAGAGTTGAAGCGCCAGCTGACCGACCTCGAAACCCAGCGCCAACAGCTGTCGGCATCCACCGGGCGCTCTTACCAGGACGAAATCGTCCGCGAGTTGGCCAACAACAATTGCGGCGCCGGTTACAGCCAGCAGGCGGCGCGGCGCGATGACTCCAATCCGTTCTCGAGTCTATGGCAGGAAGAAAGCCCCGGCACCGGCGGCTACGGATACGGCAACAATTACAACTCCCTACCGTACGCCACCTATCGCACCGTCTGCGTGCGGCTGTGCGACGGCTACTATTTCCCGATCAGCTTCTCGACGCTGCCGAACCACTTCGAGCGCGACGCCGAAGCCTGCAGTTCGAAATGTGCCGCACCCGCTGAACTGTTCTACTATCAGAACCCGGGTGGGGCGGTCGAACAGATGGTCGGCGCCCAGACAAACATTCCCTATGCGCAGCTGAAGACTGCGTTCCGCTACCGCAAGGAATACGTCAACGGCTGTTCGTGCAAACAGACCGAATACATGGCCGGTGGCGTGACCGGACAGCAGGGCAGCGGTGTGCCGCCACCGGCAGAAACCGCAAGCCCCGGCCCGCGCGCTCAGGCCACCGAGCCGGCAACTTCGGGCTGGTCATCGGAAGTGACCCCGACGCCGCAGTAGGCAATTGCTACAAGAACCGCACGCAATAAACCGGCGGCAGCCGGTCGGCCGCGCACGTCCAGCTCTCTCCGGCATCCTCGCTGACGAACACCGAACCCGTGGTCGAGCCCATGACGAGGCGGCGGCCTTCGCCATCGATATCCAGGCCGTGGCGATAGACGATGTCGTAGGCGTGATCCGCGGGCAGCCCCTTGTTCAGAACTTCGAACGATTTGCCGCCATCCTGCGTGCGGGTGACGACAAATTTTCCGCCTTCTGGAATGCGCCGCTGATCGTTGATGGCTGGGACGAACCAGGCCGTTTCGCCGTCGCGCGGATGGGCGGCAACCGCGAACCCGAACGTCGAGACCGGCACGTTGGTGATTTCGGTCCAGGTCGCACCGCCGTCGGTTGAGCGGAACTGGCCATTGTGGTGTTGAATCCAGAGCACATCGGGAGCGGCGCGGCACTGGGCCAGCGCATGGACATCCTGCGTCAGTGGATTGCCGGCATCTTCCGGCGGCATATACTCGGCGCGCAGGCCCGAGCCTTTGACGCGCCACGTCGCTCCGCCATCGTCGGTCTGCCACATGCCGCCTGTCGACACCCCGACCCGCACCGTCGACGGCGAGCGTGGATCGACCTGGATGGCATGCAAACCCGGCAGGTCGGCGCCGCCGCCCATCCATTTCGGCCGGTCGGGGTGGTGCCACAGCGCCTCGACGATCTGCCAGCTGTCACCGCCGTCGTTGGACCGAAACAGTCCGCCCGGAATGGTGCCGCACCATAAGACGCCCGGCTGATCGGTGGCGCCCGTCACGAGCGCCCACACGCGAACCGTCGACCACGGCAGCGGCCGGCCCCACATATCGTTTTCGACGAGACCTTCGGGCTTTTCTGGATAAGCCGGCGCCGGCAATTCCTGCCAGTCGCGCGTGGCCTCAACGGCGCGGTGCATCTTGACGCCGAAATGGCCGTGATCGAGGGCGGCGTGCAGCGTGCCGTCGCGCGGATCGTGGAGCGCCATCGACACGTTATCGCCGAGGAAATCGGTCCGCTCGACCGCCCAGCGGTCGGCTCCGGTATTGCGTTTCGCGAATGTGAAGAGCCCCTTGCGGGTGGCGACGACAAACCGGTCACTCATTTCGCACCTCTCAATGGACACGCCGCGGACTGCTATCCGCCTGACAACGACTGCATGACATAAACGTTGGAAGTTTCTTTGACGGCATCGGAAAGTTTCGCGCGATCGGCGATCTTCACGCCGTCAATGAAGATGAGCATATGATGGCGCAGCGCCCGCTGATCGTCGAGTATGTAACGAAGCGCCCGCGGATTGTCGCCGAGCGCGTGATCCAACACCTCGCGCAGCGTCACCCCCGCAACCGTTTGAGGTGGGAGTTCGACGTGCCGTTGCAGGGCGGGGGCGAATACGACCCTTGGCATCAGACAGCTCTTTTCAGGCATCAAAGTCGATGCAAGCGTCGAACAAACACCCAAACGCTATAACCTTCAAGCCACCGAGCCCGACAAGCGCGCGGCGGCACGGGCGCGTCCGATGAACGGCAGGAGTGTCTTGAGTTCCGGCCCACTTTCCTGCGCGGTCAGCGCCAAGCGCAGTGGATGGAACAACGCCCGGCCTTTGGCACCCGTCTCGTGTTTGATTGCATCGGTCCACTGGCCCCAGGTTTTTTCATCCCACGGTTCTGCCGGTAAAAGTTCGGCCGCCCTTGAGGAAAAGCCGCGATCCTCGATGACCGGGGTGACCGGACCGTTGGCAACCTGCCACCAGGATTTCACGTCGTCGAAGACACCGAGATTGCCGCGCACGGCCGTCCAGAACGCTTCGCCGCCGCCAACGCCGGCCGCTTTGAGGCGGGCACTGACCTCGGCAAACGGTGTTTCATGCAGAAGTTTGGCGTTAAGGGCCTTGAGCTCTTCGAGATCGAACCGGGCCGCGGCCGTTGAGACCGTCGAGAGATCGAGGCGGTCGGCGAGCATCCTGATATCGCGCACTGGTTCGATCGCGCCCGGGGTGCCGATCAGCGCGCAATAGCTCAAGACCGCCATCGGTTCGAGGGACTGATAGGTGCCGAGCGCCATCTCGCCGGTGCGCTTCGACATTTTGAGATCGCCGGCGACACTCAACAGCGCGTGGTGGGCCATCACCGGCGGCGTGGCGCCCATCGCTTTGAACAGATCGATCTGCACACCGGAATTCGTGACGTGGTCTTCGCCACGAATAATGTGGGTGATGCCGAAGTCGGCATCGTCCACGACGCTCGTGAACGTATACAGAAACGTGCCGTCTTCGCGGATCAGAACGGGATCCGACAACGACCCCAAATCGACCGACTGCGTGCCGCGGATCAGGTCGTCCCAAACGACCGGCGTAGGCTTGGGTTCAAGCGGATGTTCGACGCTGCTGTTGGCGAGACGGAATCGCCAGTGCGGCGGGCGGCCGTCTTTTTCGAGTTCTACGCGCTGTTCTGCAGTCAATTTCAGGGCCGCGCGGTCGTAGATCGGCGGCCGGCCAAGCGCCAACTGACGCTTGCGACGCCGGTCAAGTTCGTCGGCAGTCTCATAGCAAGGATAAAGCCGGCCGCTCGCCTTGAGCGCTTTGGCTACGTCGCTGTAGCGTGCTGTGCGATCGGACTGGCGCTCTTCGCGAGCCCAAGAAAACCCCAGCCATTTGAGATCGGCGCGAATCCGCTCGGCAAATTCGCCGGTCGAGCGTTCGCGGTCAGTATCATCCAAACGGAGTATGAATTGGCCACCATGCTTCTGGGCATAGAGATAGTTGAGAACAGCGGTGCGCACGTTGCCGAAGTGCAGATAGCCGGTCGGGCTCGGCGCGAAGCGGAGGATCGGAGACATAGGATGCCAAGTGTGATTTGCGTTTGCGGCGCACCCTAACGGCACAGGCGGCAAACACAAGCCTCGGCTATCAACGCGGCGACACGGCCGCCATCAACCGGAGGGCGTCGGCCTCGTCAACTGTTGTGAACAAGACCTCGCCCGAGCGGGTTTCGATGCGTAACCGGACAAACTGAACTGGCCGTGCCCGCATCGCTTCAAAGAGGCTGACCATGCCGAAAACGAACAGGATCATCGAAGCCAGCAGAAAGCGTGTTCGCCACCCGTAGACATTGACGAGGGTGACGAACATCACCGCGCCAAGAAGCGACGCGACGCCGATCAGAAGTACGCCCCACAAATCGTTCTCGAGTTTATGTTCGATACCGGCCGATCGGACGTCGGAAATGGCGACCGTGCGCGCTCCGATGCGGACAGTTGGGCCGCCCACTGCGGCCGTGGCCGCTGGCTCCCACATGTTCTTGACCGGTTGATAGCGAAGCGGGCGGGGCATCTGGGGATCGCGCTTTCTCGAAAGACTGCGCATGGTTGCATGACGAAGGTTGAGAAGCGGCTAATGCTAGTGCGCAACTCGCGCCGCGCCGCTCAGCTTTCGAGCGGTTCCCGGAACTTATTGGTGATCGGGTAGCGGCGGTCGCGGCCAAAGTACTTGAGAGAGATCTTTACGCCCGGCGCCGATTGGCGGCGCTTGTACTCGGCAAGATAGAGCAGCCGCTCGACCTTTTTCACAGTCGCCGCGTCATGCCCACGCGCCACGATTTCGGCCAAAGGCAACTCGTATTCGACCAGCGCCCTCAGAATATCGTCGAGCGCATCGTAGGGCGGCAGCGAATCCTGATCCTTCTGGTCCGGCCGCAACTCGGCACTCGGCGCCTTGGTCAAGATGCGTTCGGGAATAACAACGCCGTGGGGGCCGAGACCCCCATCCGGCACAGCGCCATTGCGCCAGCGCGACAGGGCATAAACCTCGCCTTTGTAGAGGTCCTTGATCGGGTTGAAGCCACCGTTCATGTCGCCGTACAGCGTCGCATAGCCAACCGACATCTCGCTCTTGTTGCCGGTGGTCAGCACCATCGACCCGAACTTGTTTGAGATCGCCATCAATATGGTGCCGCGCGCACGGCTCTGAATATTCTCTTCGGTCGTATCGGAGTTGCGGCCGGCGAACATTTTCGAGAGGGCGCTTGAGAAGGCTTCGACCGGATTGGCGATCGCCACCACGTCGTAGCGAATTCCGAGTGCCTTGGCGCACGCCGCTGCATCCGCGAGGCTGTCCTCCGACGTATAGCGGTACGGCAGCATGACGGCGTGAACTTTATCGGCCCCCAGCGCATCGGTCGCCATCGCCGCGACAAGAGCTGAATCGATGCCGCCCGAAAGACCGAGCACCACGCCGGGAAAACCGTTCTTGCCGACGTAGTCGCGAAGTCCCAACACACACGCGCTATACGCCGACGCGTCGCCCTCGACGATTCTGTCCCGCCGGCCCGGCCGGCACACCCAGCCGTCCTGACCTTTGGTCCATTCTGTCGTGACAACCGCTTCCTCCCAGGCTGGCAATTGGACAGCCAGCGAGTGATCGGCATTGAGGACGAAGGACGCGCCGTCGAACACCAGTTCGTCCTGGCCGCCGACCTGATTGAGATAGACGAGCGGCAGCGCCGTTTCGGTGACACGCGCCACGGCGACATTCAGTCTGAGATCGGGCTTGGGCCAGTCGAACGGCGAGCCATTCGGCGAGATCAGGATTTCCGCGCCGCACTCAGCCAGACACTCGCACACCTGCTCTTTCCAAATGTCTTCGCAGATCGGCACACCGATCCGAACGCCTTTGACGACGACCGGACTTGGCAGCGGCCCCTCAGTGAACACGCGCTTTTCATCAAACACGCCATAATTCGGAAGTTCGACTTTGTACCGTACGGCCTCGACGACGCCGTGATCGAGTAGCACGGCAGCATTGTAGATCGCGCCATCCTGAGGCCACAGCGTTCCGGTCAAGACTGCCGGGCCTGGGCCCATCGTGGCGGCCAGATGTTCGACTGCTCTGCGCGCTGCGTTCTGAAAGGCCGGCTTCAAGACAAGGTCTTCCGGCGGATAACCGGTAATGAACAGTTCGGGCAGAACAACGAGGTCCGCCCCCTCCTTTGCAGCTCGCTGCCGCGCCGCAAGCAGCTTGGCAACGTTGCCGGCGATATCACCAACAACGGGGTTCAGTTGCGCGAGCGCGATTTTGAGTGATTTTTCCGGAGACGGCGTCATGACATCCATTGCACAAAGGCCGCGAGGACAAGGTGACCCTACCGCGACTGCGGGAATACCTTTCCCTCAAACCGCCGTATGCTGCAAGGTCAGCAGATCAGCGCATCCGTGTTGATGCGCCAAGACGACTTGAAATCAAGGTTAGAGAAGGCCAGGACCTGCCCCTTGACTGTTGCTCACCTCAACCGGATTTCGTGCGCGGTCCCGCCCCATGACGTCCATAAGGCGTTCAACCGGTTCGCCAGAACACTGCTGACCGAAGAACGGAGCGTGACGCTGTTTGACCGGATGTTGGATAAGTCCGGCATCGATCATCGCTATTCATTTCAGGTCGTGGCGCCGGATTGTGAGAGTTCCTCAATCGATGGCCAAGTTCTCTTCCGTCGCGGCGGCTTCCCTTCGACGGCCGAGAGAATGCGCGCCTATGAGCAATTGGCCTTTCCACTCGCAGTCGACGCTGTCGACGGACTGAGACTTGGCAGTGACGTCAAGGGCATCACCCATCTCGTCATAACGTCGTGCACCGGCTTTGCCGCGCCCGGTCTCGATCTACAGCTCGTCAAGCATTTCGGGTTGTCGCCGTCGGTCGAGCGGACGGTCATCGGCTTCATGGGCTGCTACGCGGCGATCAACGGCCTGAAGCTTGCCCACCACATTGTCCGTTCAACACCGGACGCCAAAGTTCTGCTTGTCAGTCTCGAACTGTGCACCCTGCATTTCAACGAGACCAGCGCGCTCGATCAGATCCTGATGTTTCTGCTGTTTGCCGACGGCTGCGCCGCCGCCATCATCAGTGCCGAACCAACTGGACTGGCACTGCAATCGTTTTATTCGACCGTCATCCCCGAGACATGGGATCTGATGTCATGGCACATTCGCGATATGGGCTTTGACATGGTGTTATCCGGCGATGTGCCGCGTGGAATCTTCAAGACCTTGAGAGCGGGACAGCGCGACGTCCTGGGCGGCGTTGCGCCGGACGACATCGCCATGTGGGCTGTCCATCCGGGCGGCCGGACCGTGCTCGATGCCGTCGAAGCGGCGTTCGCGCTGAAGCCGGAAATGCTGGCGCAATCGCGCGGCGTGCTGCGCGACTTCGGCAACATGTCGTCGGCGACTATTCTTTTTGTTTTGAAACGTTTTCTTGATGATGCTCAGCGCGGCGCGCTCGGCTGCGGCATGTCGTTTGGGCCCGGATTGACGGCGGAAACGCTGCTGTTCCGGTCTGCGGAGTAGCTGCCATGCCGGATTTTTCGGTGCGCGATACGACGCCGGAACTGATGGACACCGAAGTCGTGTCGTTCGAAGACTTTCGCGAATGCCTGCGGCAGTTGACGGACGCCAACCGCCTCACTTTCGCGTATCGCCCGACCCTGTCGCTGCTTGAGCGTTTGCGCCGCTCGGGTTTGATCGTCCCCGGCCGGCCATTCTTCATCGTCGATGCCGGCAGCGGCTATGGCGACTTGGCCCGATCTCTGGGCCGCCGCGCGCGGCCTCGACATCCGCATCGACGGCGTCGACATGAACCCCTGGTCGGCGCGCGCAGCAGCCGAGGCAACGCCCCAAGGCCGCCCGTTGCGATGGGTCACTGCCGACATTTTCACCTACCAGCCGCCGATGCCGGTCGATCTGGTGATGAGTTCGCTGTTCACCCATCATTTGCCGGGCGCGACGCTGACGCGGTTTGTGTCGTGGATGGAAGAAACCGCGCAGACCGGTTGGCTGGTCAACGATCTGCATCGTCATCCGCTGCCATATTATGGGCTGAAGGCCGCATTCTGGGCGACCCGGCGGCATCGCTTTATGCGCCACGACGGCCCGGTGTCGGTCGCCAGCGCCTTCAAACCGGGGGACTGGCGAGAGATCGCGGCGGCGGCCGGCGTCCCCCCAGGCGCCATCACGATCGAGCGCAACTTTCCGTTCCGATTGCGCATCTCGCGCTTGAAGGGCAGCGCCCGATGACCCCCGATGTCGTGATTGCCGGCGGCGGTCTGGCGGGGGCGGCCGCCGCACTCGAGCTGGCGCAGGCCGGCCGTTCGGTGGTGCTGTTCGAGAAGTCCAACGGGCCGCACGACAAAGTGTGCGGCGAGTTTCTCAGCCATGAGGCGTGCAGCTATCTCGAGCGGCTTGGCGTGGCGCCGAGCCAGCTCGGCAGCGTTGACATCGATCATGTGCGGCTGGTGCGAGGCCACCACTCACGGCTGACGAAGCTGCCATTTGCGGCCGAGAGCCTGTCGCGGCGGGTGTTGGACGAAGCCCTCCTCACGGCGGCGATAGCGGCCGGCGCGGAAGTCCATCGGGGCCTGCGCGTCTCGTCTCTCGCCCGGACCGGCTCGAACTGGCGCGCCACGCTCGACACCGCCGAAACACTGGACGCGCGGCACGCCATCCTCGCCACCGGCAAACACGATCTCAAAACCATGAAGCGGCCGCCCGGCAAGCAGCCCGACCTGATCGGCTTCAAAACTTATTGGCGGTTGACCGAAACGGAAATGCAGGCGCTTGGCGCGACCGTCGAACTTGTCCTGTTCGATGGCGGCTATGCGGGCCTCCAGCCGGTCGACGGCGATCGCGCCAATCTTTGCCTGCTGGTTCATCAGCACCAGTTCGAAGCGGCCGGCCGGTCGTGGCCATCGTTACTCGCTCGCCTGATCGCGCAATCACCGCACCTGGCCAAGCGCCTGCGAGGCGCGGACGGCTTGACCGATCGGGCGCTCGCCATCGCCGCAATCCCGTATGGCTATGTTGCCGGCAACCGCGATGGCCCGTGGTGTCTCGGCGATCAGATGGCCGTTATTCCGTCGTTCTCGGGCGATGGCATGTCAATCGCGCTCCATTCGGCGAGTATGGCGGTTCGCTTCCTGCTGGCCGGGGAGAGCCCTGACCGATACCATGCGGCCATGCGGCGAACACTGAAGCGGCAGATCTCACGCGCGACCTGGCTCTCTCGAGCCATGGTTTCCTCGGAAAGTCAGCGGGCGGCCTTCTGGATTGCCAAGCTCGTACCCGGCGCGATGTCGCTGGTGGCGCGGCAAACACGGATCGCACCGGCGTCGGTCGCAAACGTCATGAATGGCGCGCGGACGCCGGCGCCAAAACACATCTCACTCGGGGCGCTTAAGTCTCCGTACTCCTGATGCAACGAGGCCCCTGCGATGCCTGACACGACATCTGACACCCCAGTCACCGGCGAACTCAAACGCTCGATCGGGCCGTTTCAGCTGACGCTTTATGCACTCGGCAGCATGCTGGGGTCGGGCATCTATGGCTTGGTCGGCAAAGCTGCCGGCGAGATCGGCAACGCGGTGTGGTTGTCGTTTCTCGCCGCCTTGTGTGCCGCCCTGCTGACAGCGCTCTCCTACGCCTCACTCGGATCGCGCTACCCGCGCGCCGGAGGTGCTGCCTACGTCACCGGGCGGGCGTTCGATATCCCGCTGCTGTCGTTCGTCGTTGGACTAGCGCTGGTCTGTTCGGGCCTGACGTCGGTCGCCACCCAGTCGCGGGTGTTTGCCACCAACTTTTCGAACTTGTTCGGGCTCGAAAGCTTGCCAATCGAAGCGCTTGCTCTCGGCTTTCTGCTGATCATGAGCGGTATCGTGTTCCGCGGCATTCGCGAATCGATGTGGGTCAATGTCGTGTGCACGCTCGTTGAGGTCACCGGGCTGTTGATCGTCATTGGCTTTGGAATGTCCTACTGGGGCAGCGTCGATTATTTCGAAACGCCGCCCGAAAAGGCCGACACGGGCATGGCACTACTGGTGCTGCAGGGATCGATCCTGACCTTCTTCGCCTTCATCGGTTTCGAGGATGCCTATAATGTCGCCGAGGAAACCGAGCGGCCGTCGCGCACCATTCCAATTGCCTTGATCTCGGCCATGGCGCTGGCGACGCTGCTGTACATCGGTGTCGCCGTCACGGCCGTTTCGGTTGTGCCCTATGCGGAACTGGCGAAAGCGCCGGCTCCCCTCACCGCAGTCCTGATCGTTGCGGCGCCAGACTTTCCGTCGGTCATTATGACTGCGATCACCATGTTCGCGGTCGCCAACACGGCGCTGGTCAATTACATCACGGCGTCGCGCATGCTCTACGGCATGTCGCGGCAAGGCCTGCTGCATGATGCGCTTGGCCGCGTCCACGCGAGCCGCCAGACGCCGCATATCGCTATTCTGGCACTGTTGGCCATACTCGTTCCGTTGGCGCTCATCGGCACCATCACCGACCTCGCCTCCGCGACCGTGCTGTTGTTGCTGTTGGTGTTCTCGGTCGTCAACGCGGCGCTGTTTGTTTTAAAGCGGCGCGAGGGCGAGGCAGAGGGTGAGTTCGAGCTGCCGGCGATCTTGCCGCTACTCGGCTCGGTCCTGTGCCTCGTACTTCTCGCTGTCCGCATTCTAAGCGGCGACTTCAAGGCGCCGCTGATCGCCCTG
>JANORU010000558.1:0-5336 GCA_031415475.1 Hyphomicrobium sp. | reverse complement strand
AGCGGCAAGCTCGTTGAGCGATCCGAGAATGAAGACGACATGGCCGAACGCCTCGCGGACGCATTCGCCGGGGTTCGCCAGGCAATTTACGATCGCCGCATCACGCCCGAGGGCGTTGCCCATGAGATCCGCGACTTCACGCCCGAGCGCCAGCTCGCCAAGTGCTATGAGAACCATCGCCAGATCCAGCGTCGCCGCTATGGCACGGGAACGCGCCCCGTGGTGCCGTCGCAAGCCGGCAAGGGCCTGATATCGCGAACGTGATGTCAGCGCGCCGGCATCGCGTCGAGCGCTTCGGCAACGGCGTACCACGCCGATTTTTTCTTGAATGACGCGTCGTAGAGCAGCGGTCGCGGCAGTCGTCCGCCGGGGTTGCCTTTGGCGACGGCGTCGTACCACAGCCAACTCGTGTGATCGGCGAGTTGCCAGAGCGTCAGAGTTTTGATCTCTCGAATGGGCAGCACGGCTGCCAGGAAATTCTTGTAGATTTTTGCCACCGCCGCATCGCGCAGATTGGGCGTGCTGTCGAGCGCGCGATCATTGACATCGAGTTCGGTAATTGCAACCCCATAGCCCAGTGCCACGATCTCGCGAACGAAATCGGCAAAGCGCGCGAAGTCATAGGGCCGGGCGGTGTCGATATGCGATTGCAATCCGACTGTATCGATCGGTGCGCCGCTGTCCTTCAAGCGCTTCAGTAGCCCAAGCAGGCTTGAGCGGAACGTTGCGCCGTTGTCGTCGTCGGATTCTGTCTGTGCTTCGTTCAGCACCAGTTCGGCTTTTGCATCGATCTTGCGGGCAATTCCGAAGCTCTTGGCAATGTAGCTCTCGCCGAAGGTTGAATAGTAAGGCCCCTTCCTCAGATTGCCCGGCAGCTTGTCCCACGGTCCGATCGGCTCATTGACGACGTCCCACGACGTGACCCGGCCGCGATAGCGCTCCATCACGGTTTCAATGTGCGTTTCGAGCAGATGCTCCACTTCGCCGGGGCCGAGGCGGTGCACCCAATCGGGCAGCGCATCGTTCCAGATCAGAGTATGGCCGCGGACCGTCTGTTGGTCCTTTTCGGCAATGGCGAGCAACTTGTCGGCCGGCGCAAAGTCGAGCACATCGGCTGTTGGCCGCAGCGTGTATATCTTGAACTCGAGTTCCGATGTCAGAACCCGGCAGTCCTCGGCATAGATTGCGGCGTAACGTTCGGCATAGGGTTTGTTCAGTTCTTCTGTCGAAAACGACGCGCCGAATTTGAGGCCCTTGGCGGCCGCGCGGGCGCCGAGGCCGTCACCTCCAGAACCGGCAGAGGCGAATGCTGGCGGCAGTAGTCCGCAAAGCGCCGATGTGCCGACGCCCGTCAGCATGGTTCGGCGCGAGAATGTGAGGGGATACTGGCGCGACATCGGCTAGGCCGCCTCGGCCTTTGCATCCGCCATGGCGTCGGCCAGCGGCTCGGAAAACAGCGCAATCACCCGCGCGCGGTCCTCTTGCGCCAACCTATTCCATCGCTCGATATTGGCAATCGCTTTGCTGGCGGCAACAGCGCGGCGGCTAGCAGGCTTCAGGGCTGTTGCGATCTGTCGTGCGACAGTGGCGGCGTCACTCGGGTCAACATAAAGTCCTGATGATCCCAGCACTTCGCGAAACACTGGTGCGTCGGGCGCGG
The DNA here is from genome assembly GCA_031415475.1 of Hyphomicrobium sp. GTDB lineage: Bacteria > Pseudomonadota > Alphaproteobacteria > Rhizobiales > Hyphomicrobiaceae > JAGVSR01. The sequence continues at coordinate 3,676 of JANORU010000558.1, read as the reverse complement.
CGACCTGAATCCCGGAAAACTGTGCTTCGAGCAGCGGCAATCCAAGCCCTTCGTCGTGCGAGGTGCAGAGGTAGAGGTCGGCGGATTCAAGTAGTGCTTTCACCTCTGCGGCCGGCAGGTAGCCATGCACGACGACGCCCGGTTGGCGGGCAATCCCTTCAGCGTCCTTGCCCCAGCCGCTGCGGCCGATGATGTGCAATTCGGCGAGCGGATCGACGGTCGCGCGGAGGTTGGCGAGAATTCGGGCAGCTGCCAGGTAGTTCTTGCGCGGTTCGACCGTCCCGAGGGACACCAGCCGGATCGGCTTTCCGGCCGGTTCGATGATGTCCGGTTCCTGGGTCGACAGTCCAAACACGTTGGCGACCGACGGGCGATACAATGCAATTGCCGCGTCGCTGGCAACAAACGAATTGATCTCGCGGCGCGTCTTCTCGGAATTAGCGAGAAAATACTTGAGGTGATTGATGGCCCACTTGAACGGCCAAGCCATGTAGAGCTTGGCCTTTAGGCTTAAGTCCTGCGGCCGGGTGATCAGAAAGGCGTCGTGGACGTAAAGCAAGGTGCGTTCCCGGAACAACCGGAAGATTGGCGACGGCGGAAAGCCTGGAAACACGAACAGGGCCCGCGGATTGAGCGAAGCCAGAATGGGCAGCACGATCTGCTGCTTCAGGATCATGCCGGCGACGGTCTTGGAGCGCACGTGGCGTACGTCGACACCGGAAAAATCGACGTTCTCGAACTGCTCGATGGTGATGCGCTCGATGCCGGTGACATGGCGGCCGAGATGGCTGAGGTCGATGTAGACCCGCCGCTGCCGGGGTCCGCTCGACAATGAGTTGCGGGGCATGGCTCGCGACCTCACGACGCCGGTCTACGGGAGCGGTCCGTATTCACCGGTCCAGTAACCGCTGCCGGCGATGCCTCGGCCAAGACCTCGCGGATCAAAGCCTCGTAGACAGGAACCCGCACAGCAAATGAAAAATCGTCGGCGCGCCGGCGCTGGCGCATGGGATCGACCGGGACTTCGAGGGCGCGTTGCATGGCCGCGGCAAGGGCAGCCGGGTCCTGCATCGGAACAATTTCGCCGAACTCGCCGTCGCGCAGAATTTCTTTTGGTCCCGCACATGCCGTCGCAACAACCGGCAATCCGTGCGCCATAGCTTCCACAATGACGTTGCCGAACGGCTCGGAGATCGACGACGACACGAACAGCCGTGCGCGGCGGTAGGTGTCCCATGGTTCTTTCGAGTAGCCCGGGAATTCAACGCGCGCCTGAAGGCCGTGGCGTGCAACCTCGGCTTCCAGTCGCTCGTGTTGTTCGCCCTTGCCGAGAATAACGAGTTTTGCATTCGGTCGTTTCAGAGCGGCAAATGCCCTAATCAACGTGACAAAGTCTTTTTCATTCACCAAGCGACCGACCGACAAGATCACGTCATCGCGTTGCTGCAGTTCAGCCGCTGTTGGGACTGGTGCGGAGTCTGGAAAGAATACGGGATTGAGAATGGTGATCACTTTGGCTGGTGCAGCGTGCCAAAGATTGATCAGCTTCCAGCGCAAACCCTCAGACACCGCAATCGTACGGCGGGCCACCCGGCTCATGACTGGCAATCCGAGATATGAAATGTAACTGAGCCACCCGGTCGTGTACTCGCGTGCCCCATGATACGACACGATCGGGATTGTGCCGCTTCGCGCGATGGCGCAAGCGAGTAGCAGCTTTAGGTTCGATCCGCCGACGGCGGATAACGCGACGTCCGGTTTTTCTGCACGCAACAGCATGGCCAGAAACCAGACCGAACTGAGGTGTCCCGACGCGAAGGTGACCAGCCGGACACGCTCATTGACGTTGGCGCGATTTTCATCAGCCTCGAAGTCCTGGGCGAAGATGGTCGGGTAGCCGCGGTCGGCGAAGGCGCTGGCGAGGCAGGCCCAGAGCCGCTCGGCGCCGCCGTCGACGAGGCCGTGCGTATAGAACAAAACCTTCGATCGGGACATGGTCGCCTGCGCTGCGGAATCTGGGTCCATAACCTATGTCACGATTGCGCCAATTCTGGACGGGGCACAGTCCCCAGGCGGTTATGCCAATCGGCTGCCGGCCCCATCGCGCACGAATGGCGATGTTAGGGCGAGGCGGGCAAATAGCATCGCACATGAGGCATAGCGGCCGGCCAGGCGGCGCGGACTGAGCGCAAGGCGCCAAACCCATTCCAACCCATGCCGCTGCATGAACCCCGGTGCGCGCACTTGCTCACCAGCGAGAAAATCGAGACCCGCGCCGATGCAGATGAAACCGAGTTTGACACCACGCGCGCGGGCGCGCGCGGCAAAGATTTCTTGCTTCGGCGCGCCGAGTGCCACGAAGCACAATTTGGCGCCCGAAGCGGCGATCCGGTCGATCTCTGTATCGGCCATAGCGCTTTCGGGATCGAAGTTTTGCGGTGGCGCGCTGCTGCCGGCGATCGCCAGCGTGCCGTCGGTTCTGTCCGACAGCTCGCGGCCGGCCTCGCCCAGCACGGCGGCAGAAGTGCCAAACAGATAAACGGGAAGTCCGGCACGCGCCGCGGCCTCGCTCAAGGGAATGACGAGATCTGCGCCGGTCGTGCGTTCGATACCCTTGGCGGCGCGGCGCGCGAGCCAAACGACGGGTGCGCCATCGGCGGTAACAATGTCGGCGGATTTGTATGCGTTCCAGAATGCTGAGCTGCTGCGCAGCTTGACGAGGTGATCCAGATTGAGCGTGAACACTGTGAACGCGCTGCCGCACTTTGCAGCGGCGATGATGCCGGCAACCGTGTCAGCAAGGGTGGCGTGTGTGATCGCAACGCCGTCGACGCGGGCGATAGGCTCGGATGCGGCTCTCTCCGTCCCGCGCTCAGGAGTGCGGGACGTGGTCGAGGTTGCAAGTGACAAACTGGACGCGGACATTTTGGAACGCCAACCTTTTTCGTAGAGACCGAATAGCAGAACCCGCGCGCGTTGACTCACTTTTCTGTGGTGTGAGTGGTGCGCCCAAGTCTCCCTGCGGCCGTTCAAGCATTGCGGTGCGGCGGCTCGTCCGCTGCACTGGTGACTGATGTGACAGCAAGGGCCGTGCCACGGTTTCCGTGAATGGTCGTCAAGCCTTTGTCTTTTCAACCATATTGACGACGAGGCCGTGGATGCGGCCGGCCACGGGCGCCAGGATGCGGCGGGTCTCCTCAATCTGCTGGCTGGTCGAGGTGCCGGAGCGGGCGACGACCAGAATATCGTCGGCGGCCGGCAGGAGCGAGGCCGCCGCCTCGTCTTCGAGCAGCGGGCCAGCGTCGATAAAGACATAGTCATAGGACAGCGATAGGGCTTTGAGGCCGGTGATCAGCCGCCGGCGCTGACTATGTTTCAAAGTTCTGAGATCGGCGAGTGCGATCGGCAGGAACGACAGGCCAGAGTGGAAATCGCGTGTTGTGATGCGCGAGAGATCGTCACGATTGTCGAGCCTGACGACCGCGTTCTGATTGAGATCGCGCGCGAAAACGGCCGAAAGACCGGCATCGATTGATGTTGCATCGACCAAAAGGGTGCGTTCGCCGGCGGTTGCCGAGCTATAGGCCAGCGCCAGTGCCGTCGACGACGACCCGGACCGGGGAGTCGGGGACACGACCATGACAATTTGCGGCCGATTCGGCTGGCTGTTGGAACG
>JANORU010000557.1:0-6118 GCA_031415475.1 Hyphomicrobium sp. | reverse complement strand
TACGCGTCCGAGCGCAGCCGCTTGAGCGGTCCGCAGACGCGGCCATTCGCCGGGTGTTCCGCAGGGAACACTCGATTAGTCCGGTTGCGATTACATTCCTGGTCCCGGCCCGTCAGCCTGGTCCGGGGAAGTCTAGAGATTTCAGCCAGGGGAGTGGCATGAAGCTCACGGTTATCGGCTGCAGCGACGCCTTCGGCACCGGAGGCCGGCTGCAGACATCTTTTCACGTTGCCCATGAGGGTGGCGAATTCCTGATCGATTGCGGCGCGACCACCATGGCCGGCTTGGCACGTGAGGGGATCGACCCCAATCGCGTCGGCGCGATATTCATCTCGCATCTGCATGGCGATCACTTTGGTGGTCTCGTGTGGTGGTTGATCCACGCCAACCACGTCGGCCGCCGTAGCGCGCCGCTGGTCGTCACCGGGCCGAAGGGCATCGAAGCGCGCTTCATCAAAGCGGCCGAAGCGCTGTTTCCCAATTCGACCGAAACGGCACGCACGTTTCAACTGAGCTTTGTTGAGTACGTCGAGGGGCACAGTCTCGAACTCGGCGGCGTTAAAGTCACGCCATACGAGGTCAGCCATCCGTCCGGCGCGCCGCCTTATGCGTTACGCATCGAAGCGTCGGGCCGCACACTGGCATTCTCGGGCGATACCGAGTGGGTCGAAAAACTTGTGCCCGCCGCTCGCGGCGCCGATCTCTACATCAGCGAATGCTACGCCTTTGAGCAGCAGGCGCGCTATCACATGAACTGGCGCACCATCGAGGAGTACTTGCCGAAACTCCAAGCCAAACGCGTCTTGCTGACCCATCTCGGGCCCGACATGTTTGCCAATCTGGGCCGTGTCAGTCACCCGGCTGTCGCCATTGCCTATGACGGGTTGATCGTCGATCTTTGATCGCGACGGCTTGGACTGGCCGTCCGAGTTAAAAAAATTTGCCAATAACTTAGCCTCTTGCGCGATCTGGTAGCAAATAGCTCGCCCATTGTACTACTATGGAGGAACGATTTACCCGCGGGGACCGCCGATGCTCGACGACATGGACATCAAGATTCTTTCCATTCTGCAGAATGATTGCACCCGGCCGGTGGCCGACATTGGCAAGGAAGTCGGGCTCTCGACCACGCCGTGCTGGCGGCGCATCCAGAAACTCGAAGAGCTGGGCGTCATCAAACGCCGCGTTGCCGTTCTTGAACCCGACAAGGTCAACGCCGGCGTCACCGTGTTCGTCTCGATCAAGACCGACAAGCATTCGTCCGCCTGGCTCGACAAGTTTCACAAAGCGGTCGACGATTTTCCCGAAGTGATCGAATTCTATCGCATGTCAGGCGATGTCGATTATCTGCTGCGCGTCGTCGTGCCGGACATTCACGCCTACGATGCGTTTTATAAAAAACTCATTTCGCGGATTGAGATCGCCAAGGTGTCGTCGGCGTTCGCGATGGAGCAGTTGAAATACACAACGGCCCTGCCGCTGCAGTTCGCCCGCGCCCGCGCCAAAGCGGCCAAGGCCGACGCGGAGTAGGGGGCAGTCCAACAGTCGCGAGCGCGCCAGCCGCAACCCCTCCTCCCCCACTCGCCAGCCGGCAGGACCTATTCGGGATCAGGCTGAGAGAAGGCCTTAATCAGGCTTGACGTTTTGCGCTCTCGACAGAACAGCCAAGCCGTCCTAACGACTGCGCCAGAAGTCACTCGCACAATCCGGAGCCCCCGCCCATGCACGTCACAAGTAAAGATGCCGACATTGCCATCAAGGCCGCCGTCAAGAAGGCCCAGGCGCTCGGCACGCAGATGTGCATTGCGATTGTTGATTCCGGTGCGAACATCAAAGCGTTCTACCGGATGGACGGCGCCTGGGTCGGCTCGATCGATATCGCCATGAAGAAAGCCAAGACGGCGGTGTTCTTCGGCATGCCGACCGGCGCGATCGGCGGCCTGTCGCAGCCGGGCGGCCCGCTGTTCGGCATCGAGCATTCGAACCAAGGGCTCATCACGTTTCCGGGCGGACTGCCGATTGTCGATGACGAAGGCGTGCTGATCGGCGCAATTGGCGTCTCAGGAAGTTCGGTCGAGAACGATCACGCGGTGGCCGCAGCCGGCGTGAAACCGATCGGCGCGGCCGATTTGCCGGACCATCCCTGGCGGACGTAGTTGTTCGGCGGAGCTCTCACGCCGAGGGCGTCGCGGTTGCTTCGCGAACCTGTTGACGATGCTGGCGCGGCGGCACGCCGTACCAGCGCGTCGCGGCGCGGGTAAAGGCGGACAGTTCCGAGAAGCCAAGCAGTAGAGCAATTTCTGTCACCGGCAGATCGGTATCGCGGAGGTAACCGGTGGCGAGCGCCTGGCGCGTCTCCTGCAGCAGCGTTTCATAACTGGCCCCAGCAGTTGCGAGGCGGGCTTGAAGGACACGGGGCGTCAGCTCCATACATGCCGAGATGTCTTCGAGCGTCACAAAGCCGGATGGCAATTCCACGACGATGGCGCCCTGGGTTTCAGCGACGATGTCGTTCGCCGTCGCGCGCTCGGCGAGCAGCCGGTCGCCGAGATTTTTGATGATGCTGTAGAGGCGGGCATCTGAATCGTGCGCCTCCCGGTTCAGAACAGATTCACGAATCCTGAGCGCGTTGGCTTCGCAGTTGAAGCGTGCGTTCGGACCCAGTATTCGCCGCACACAGTCGGCGCATTCGAGTTCGCGATGCTCGAGTTCGACGCCCATCGGCATCCAGGTCGCGCCGGCAATTCTACGCAAGCGAATGATAACCGAGGTCATCGCGAAGCTGGCATACTGAATTCGCGGCGCGGTGAACGTCGGCGGAAATCGCCAGACAAGATTGCCGACGCTATCGGCCTCGGTGAACGACACGTCAATTGGGTCGAGGTACAGACTGACGTAGCGGGCGATGGTTTTGGCGGAATGGCGGACCGACTTGGTATTGAGCAGCATATAACTCAGCACGCCGCCTGAGGCCTTCGGCATCGCCTCGGCCCATTTGAGCCCGAGACAGGGATCGCTAGCGGCCAGGGCGGCCTCATTGAGCAGGCACGCCGCCGCGTTCAATGAGATCTCGTTGGCCGGATCAGCTAGGTCGGCGTCGGTAAGACCGCTAACCTCGCGCAGCGCCGAAAAATCGAGGCCGTGGGACGAGGCGAATCCAGCGTAACCCTCGAACATTCCGGCGTTGGTTCTGGGATCGCTCATGGTGGGCTATGTTTTTTCGATGGAACCGAAATAGCGGCTGCGACAGCTAAAACTCGCAGGGCGCGCGAACTGTCAAGTCGCGCGGCTCAACTGTCAAGCGGCAGAAGTCTGAAGATCGCTACACGCACACCTGGGCTGAATATCCTATCGGCCGGGGTTTTCCGTGCCGTGTACGAGGCGAGACGCACATTATGAGCAAGTCCAAGACGCTAACTGGAATCGCAAGCTTTACCCATCTCCTGCATCGAGCCGGCCAGAGCACCGATGAGATGTTCGAAAAGCAGATGGCGGCCGTGGGAGCGAAATACGCCGATCTGACCGCGCGCCAGGTGGTTATCCTTGATGCCGTCAGTTGGCGCGGCACGCTCAGCCAAACCGACATCTGCACGCTGACCGGCATCGACCGCTCGACGCTGGCTGATATCGTGCGCCGTCTTGTCACCAAGGGGCTGCTGGCCCGCCGGCGCACCAAGAACGATCTTCGCAAGTATGCGGTCCGGCTGACCGAAGAGGGACAGCGCGCGCTCGATCAGGCCCTGCCGGTTTTGCAGGACGTCGACAAGCGCGTTCAATCGGTTGTGGCGCCGCTGCCGCGGGCGGAACTGGTGGCGGCACTGCAGAGAGTTGCGACGGTTGGAGCCAAATCCGCCTAGCTTTCCCTGGGCACGGCCGCGTGCGATAAGCGGGCCGAGGCGCAACCAGCGCCTCGTGCTCCGCCACGTGAAGCCAGTCCATGACCGAAGCCGAAATCCTCTCCATTCGCAACGACCTGACCGGCATGGTGATCTCCGTGTTCTCGGTCAGCTTCGGCATGATCTCGGCCTACATCGCCGGGCTGTGGCTGGTGCTTCGGCACGCGCCGATGACGTTGCGGCTGATCGCGTTCTTCGTGCTCTCGTGCGGGCTGGCGTTCATGGGCGCGATGACGACCGGTATCCAAGGGCTGCTGGCCGGTACCGATACGGCCTGGACCAAAATCTCGACGCCCGCGACCGGAATTATGAGCTTTGGCAGCGAGCGACCGGATTGGCTCGGCGGATTATCGCTGTTCGAGGCAACGGCGGCACTCGGTGCGTTCGCGATGATCGCGATTTATGTCGCGTTGTTTTACGTGACCTTCTTTTATCGCTGGCCGGGCGAGGCGTCGGGCGATGCGTAGGATACTTCTGCTTGTTGGGCTGAGCTTTGCCGCTGTTGCCGCCGGCTGCGCCGCCGATGCTCCGGGAGCTGGCGAGGCCGCCGTGCCGTCCGAAGCGAATGGCGTAAGGACAAGTCCGGTGGTGGCTGGACGGCCCGCGCGCGTGTTCGTATTCGTCGGCGTCGGCAAGCAATGCGAGCAACTCGCGCCGCCCATCATCACCATCACGCAGATGCCGGTCAAAGGCGACGTGTCGTTCGTGCCGGGGCAGGAGACGACCATCGCGACGGCCGCGCAGGGCACGTGCCTTGGCACCAAGACCAAGGGCATGGGCATTTACTACACGGCGCGACCGGGGCAGTCCGGCACCGATGCGTTTGCGGTTGAGGCCAAACTTGCGACCGGCGAAGTCGCCAAGCGCGACTTCGCGGTGACGATTGCGGAGTAACGCGCTCGCGTTCAGGCCAACGTCGCGAGGTACACGTCGAGCTGATCCATGGTGCCGCCGAAGCCCTTTTCCATCGAGTGGAAGAAGCCTTCGAAGAAGCGGCGCTCTTCGTCGGTGGCGTTATGTGGATAGCCGGTGATGGTCATGACGGTTTTTTCGCGGCGCTCTTCAAGTGTCAAAGTGTTGTGAATTTGCAGCGGCCACGTTGCGCTGAACGGCGCGCGCGTGATGCCGCCCGTTTCGTCTGAAAAGGCGTTGAAATAGGTCATGCGGTTCGGCGCGCCGATTTCAATGTAGTCGAACCGCCCCCACATGGCCGCGCCGTTTGAAAAGCGCATGGCGTAGTGAAAAATCCCGCCTGGCCGCACGTCGAGCGATTTGACTTCGAGCTTGCATCCCTTCGGCCCCCACCAGTTCTTGAGGTGATCGGCTTCGGTCCAGACTTTCCAAACAAGCGCCAGCGGGGCGTTGAACGTGCGCTCGATGACGAATGGTGTGCCGGTTGCGGTTTCGGCCGGCAGCGATTGGCCGTGCAGGTATTGATCGAGGCGTGCGAGCGTCTGCTTGCCGCCTTCGGTGGCGCCGGAACTCTTTTCGATTTCATCCCGCTCCGCCTTGGAATCGCAGACGAGGCGGATGGTGACGCGCGTCTTGCCGCTCTCGTCGGCGAACGTCACGTAACTGGTGAAATGGATGTGAGCGGTTTCGTCCTCGCCCGAGTGGTTCCAGACCAGCCGTTCCGGTTTGGTGACTTCTATATATTTGACCAAGTTCTTGAAATCGGTGCCGTCGGGCCCATGCATCACGAACCGCCACTCGCCGCCGGGGCGCATGTCCATGCTCTTGGTGGTGGTCGAAAACCCGTCCGGCCCCCACCAATGCGTTAAGTGCTCGGGATCGGAATAGGCTTTCCAGACCAATTCGCGCGGCGCATTGACGAGCCGCGAGATGACGATTTCGCGATCGGATTGGTCAGGGGTGGCGGCTTTGGTCGTCATCGGGAGGACTCCTAGGGCAGACCGGTCGGTGTATGGCTTTGTCTTTGCGAAACGCGTTAGCCCGCGAGATGTTGCGTGGGCGGCGATACAAGCACGGCAAGCCGGTCGAACATGGCGAGCCAGCTCGGATAGGCGCCGGTGCGCTTTGCAAGTGCTTCGTCGACAGTTTGATGAAGGGTTATCGTGGTTTTGCCGTCGCGCTCGGCGAACGTCACGGTGACGGTCGTTTCCTGTGGCCAGTCTGGGTCCATGCCGGCTTCGACCGGAGAGATGCTCTGCCCAGCGGCATTTGAAACAGCCATGGTGAAAACGATGCGCTCGTTAGCGATG
>JANORU010000556.1:0-5262 GCA_031415475.1 Hyphomicrobium sp. | reverse complement strand
GGCGTCGCCGTGTCGAGCGAGGTCATGCGGCGCCTCGACGCCTATGGCTTTCCCGGCAACGTCCGCGAGCTCGAGAACATCATCGAGCGCGCGGTGGCCCTGGCCGGCGGCCCGATCATCGACGTCGACGACCTGCCCTCCTTCCGCAGCGCCAGCGCCAAGGTCCAGGCCGCCACCGCCGGCGACCTGCCCGACGACGGCGTCGACCTCGACCGCCTGGTCGCCGACTACGAGCGCGCCTGGGTCCAGAAGGCCCTCGACCGCACGAACGGCGTCCGCAAGCGCGCCGCCCTCCTCCTCGGCATCAGCTTCCGGTCGATGCGTTACCGGCTCGAGAAGCTCGGCTTCGACAAGGGCGAACCGCACGACGACTGAGCTACCCGTCCGCTGCCCCTGCCCCGCGCGGGGGGTGCCATTCTTGGGCAGCCGGTGCCGCGAAAAACGTCGCTGGCTCTGACGACCGCCATGACCACGCCATCGAACCCTGCGTTTTTGCCCACGAAGCCCACGAGGATGGATGGCATGCGCGATGCAAACTCGGCCGACATGCGCCAGCGCGGCTTCACGCTGCTCGAGATCCTGATCGCGGTCGCGCTGGTCGGCGTGCTCGCCGGGCTCGCGGTGATGAAGTTCGGCAAGCAGACCCGCAAGTCGCGCGCGACCGAGGTCAACGCCATCTTCGCCGAGCTGCGCAACCGCCAGGAGCAGTACCACCTCGAGAACGGCGTCTACTTCAGCACCGGCGCCGACGAGTCCGCCATCCACCCGGCCGCGCCCGGTGCGCGCTCGAGAGCGATCAACCCGATCCCTGCGGCCTGGACGCCGCTCCGGGTCAAGTCGCCGATGGCGAACGTCTACTGCGGCTACGTGGTGATGGCCGGCCGCGGCGGCGACGGCAGCAACCTCGGCGCCAAGGCCGTCGACTTCGGCCTGGCCGCGGCCCCGGCCACCGACTGGTACTACCTGCTCGCCCACTGCAACCTCGACGGCAACAACGCCCGCGACTCCTACTACTTCGCCTGGAGCGGCGACACCCGCATCCAGAAGCAGAACGACGGCTACTAGGATCCCCTCCGGCGCGCGTCCGTCGGTATGCTCGGGCGGCGATGGCGCTCACGTCCTCTCCCGTCACCGCGCTGGTGATCGCCGTCGCCCTCGCCGGCGGCGCCCGCGTCGTCGGTGGCCACGCCAACCAGCTCCGTGATCGTTGGCCGGCGACGCTCGATCCGCCGTACGCCCCGTCGGCCAGCGCCGCGCCGCTGCTGTCGCTCGGCTACCGCGAGGCGCTGGCCGACCTGCTGTGGATCCGCGTCCTCGGCTACGTCGGCGGCGACGACGATCGCGCGAGCTCGACCCGCCAGCTCGTCGAGGCCATCGTCGCGCTCGATCCCCGCTTCCAGCGCATCTACGCCTGGGGCGGCATGATGATCACGGCGCTCGGCACCGGCGCGACCGAGGCCGATTACCTGGCCGCCATCGCGGTGCTCGAGCGCGGCTGGCACGAGTTCCCCCAGGACCACCGCATCCCGCTCTACGCCGGCCAGATCTACGTCACGAACCTCGCCGCGCGCGCCGGCCGCGCGCCTGCCACCACGCCGGACCAGGGGCCGGTGACGCAGGCCCTCGCCCGCCTGTACGCCGATGGCGCGTGGACGCGGGTGTGGCAGGCCGAGGGCGCGCGCTGGCTCGAGCGCGCGGTCCGCGTCCCGGGCGCGCCCAAGCACATGGCGACCGTCGCCGCCCACCTGCGCTCGAAGCTCGGCCAGCGCGAGCAGGCCATCCGCGACCTCCGCGAGCTCATCCTCTACACCAGCGACGCGCAGCAGCGCGACAAGCTGGTCGAGAAGCTGGCCGAGCTCCAGGGCGCGAGCTCCGACGCCATCGACAACGAGCTCGCGGTCGCGGCGCGCCGGTTCCGGGAGGCCTGGGACCGCGAGCGGCCCGAGCTGCCGCCGTCGTCGTACCTGCTCGACGGCCCCCCGGTGCCGACCTGGTTCGATCCCGCCGACCTCGCGGTCGACCGCGATCTCATCGGCACCGACGAGCCGATCGCCCCGCTCGAGCCAGTCGGCGACTGACGGCGGCGCGATGGCTCATCGTCGACGTGGGGTGGGCCTGGGCGGTCGCCGATCACGACGACAACGTCGACGGTGAGCCCCCACCGCTACGGCGTGATGCGGTCGGAGAAGTCCTTGACGGTCTTCGTCGTCTCGCCGGCCTTGATCTCGACCCAGAACGATTCCTTGATCCCGAACTCGTTGTTGAGCAGGGTGATCTTGCGCCGGCCGGCCGGCAGCTTGAGCTCGCGCTGCGGGGTGCGCAGGCCGGTGTTGCGGCCGTCGATGAAGATCTCGCACGGCGGCTTGGCGCCCAGCGACAGCACGCCCTCGGCCTTGGCCGCAGTGCCGCCCGCCGGCCGGTCGACCGTGGTGGTGCCGCCCGCAGGCCTCAGTGCCACTTGCCAAGGCCACCCATCGGCCGTCAAGCGGGCGGCGGCTAGATGAGGAGATCAGCCGCGGGGTGGGCACGTTTTTTCAACAGATTGAGACCGTTGGGACGCATCAGATCGGGCAGCGACGATGACGGCTGCAAGCCTTCTCGAACGAGCATTTGGCGCAGCGATGGCAGCGCGCGCAGCGCCACCAGTCCGGCGCCGCGCAGCAGATGGACCGGTAACAACTCGGAAATCAGCGAACGATTGAGAATATCAATGCCCCATGCGCGCGATGTCACGTCCGTCCGGCGGGCGTCATGATAGGCGTTGAGGGCTGACGTGGAGCCGGGATCGCCGTCCTGCGCCAAGGCATCGGCGACCACATCGGCCAGTGTTGCCGCATCTCTGAGGCCGAGATTGAGGCCCTGCGCGCCGATCGGCGGAAGAACGTGCCCGGCCTCGCCAATCAGCATGACGCGCCGCGCCGCGAACCGGTCGGGTGTCAACCCTTGCAACGGGAGTGCGCCGCGCGGCCCGATGTCGTCGAGCGTGCCGAGCAGGCCTTGCAGGCGCTGCTCAACCGCACTGCGGAACGCTTGCTCGTCCAGCACCATCAGGCGGCTCACTTCGTCGGGGGTTTCGACCCAGACGAGACTGGAGGCCCGGCCCGGCATTGGCACCGTCGTGAACGGACCGGCTGGACGATGGAATTCAGTCGAAATGCCGTGATGCTCGCGGCTGTGCGAAAACCACGTCACCAGGGCGGATTGCGGATACTGCCACGCAGACGTTGAGATACCTGCGGCCGTCCTGCAGAGGGAATTGCGGCCATCGGCAGCGGCAATGATCCGCGCCGAGTATGTGGCGCCCTCGACCGTCAATGCCGTGGCGAACGATGCGCCGATGTCGAGCGCGGCAACGCCGTTCGTCTCGTGTACCGCGATGTTCGGATCGGCGCTGGCCATGCGGCTCAGGACATCGACCAGCACGGCATTGGGTACGTTGTAGCCGAAGGCGTCGAGGCCAACATCGGTAGCGGAGAACACAACTTCGGGCGCTCGGACGAGGCGTGCCGTATCATCGATGATGCGGATTGCTTTGAGGGCCGCGCTCGCGGCCTGAAGGTGCGGCCAGGCGCCGATATTCCTAAGAAATTCGATCGAGCCATAAAACAGTGCTGCTGTCCGCCGGTCGCGGTCTTGCCCACCTGGCCGGTGCGGCGCGGCGAGGACGGTGGCCTTGATCCCCGCTTTGGACAGGGCAAGAGCGCTCGCTAAGCCGGCGGGGCCGCCACCGGCAACCAGCACGGGACTGTCAGCGGATCGGGTGTGTCGCGCGGCCATGATCCTCTACTTCGATCGGGTCCGGAGTCTTAGTCGGTCGGCTCGTGGCTGGCATTCGGAAAATCTGTTGCCCCAAGACGAGTGTGGCGACTTGCGAGGTCAAACCATGTCGTCCCGCTGTCATGAAACTGTCATGTGAGTGCCGCCAACCCGTTGGACAGGCTCCAAAATGTTGCTGCCATGCCATTCGGCACTGTTGGCAAACTGTCATAGTCGGTTTGCGCATTTACTTCCCATTAGCGCCGCCGAATAACCGCCCATGTCGACGATCCGAGCTGCTGACGGGGGCCTCGCGGATCGTGGCAAAAATTCCAGGGGGCCGGCATCGAGCCGGACCAAGCTGAATGAGGATGCGGATGTTTGAGGGACTTATGACTTCGAGTGCGCGGGTTGCGATGCTGCTGGCCGTTGGCATTCTCGCCCACACGACGGCGGCCAATGCGGCCGATCTCGGCGGCAACTGCTGCGCCGATCTTGAAGAGCGCATCGCCGAACTCGAGGCGACGACGGCGCGCAAGGGCAACCGCAAGGTGAAGCTCGAAATTTCAGGCCACGTCAATGAATCGATCTTTTTCTGGGACGACGGCTTTGAGGCCAACCAGGGGGTCTATACCAACGACAACTCCCGCTCGCGCTTCCGGTTCAAGGGCTCCGCCAAGATCAGCGATGATCTCAAGGCGGCATATCTGATTGAAATTGGCGTTCGAGGGGCCAACTCGAAGAGGTTCGATCAGGACTCATCGAACCGGGCTGATGAAGCGGGCCTTGACCTGCGTCACAGCTACTGGTCGCTCGAGAGCAAGACTTTTGGGTCGGTGTCCGTTGGCCGCACAGGTACTGCCGCAGAAGGCATCACGGAAAGCAATCTGTCTCAGAGCAAAGACGTCGCCAAGTTCTCAGACCAGGAAGATACAGCACTCGGTCTCGGCATCCGCTTCACCAACGGTAACATTGGCGTCCGTAACAATGCGGGCGATAACGAGCTTGTCTCCATCCGCCGTCTGCTGATGCATAGCGGCGACCAGCCGGGTGAAGGCGATCGTGGCAACGTCGTCAAGTACGTCACGCCGGAATTCGGGGGCTTTACCGCCACTGCGGGCTGGGGTGCCGATGACTACTGGGATGTCGGCGCCAACTACAAGGGCGACCTCGGCGACTTCAAGGTCGTTGCCGGCGTGGCGTATGGTGAGCAAACCTCGGTCGGCGATAATTCCATTATCGACAACTGCATGACCGACGACGGCCTCGACGGCGGCAGTGACTCGGACGTCCGCTGCCGCGAATTCGGTGGCTCTGTCAGCGTCATGCACTCGCCAACTGGCATCTATGTCAACTTTGGCGCGGGTTGGCTGGAAGACGAGTTGATCGACCTTCCCGGCGTGTTCACTGCGACTGGCAACGGCGCCGACGCCGAGAGTACGTTCTGGGCCCTCGAGGCCGGTATCGAGCAGAAGTGGACCTCGCTCGGCAAGACGACGCTGTTCG
>JANORU010000555.1:0-2140 GCA_031415475.1 Hyphomicrobium sp. | reverse complement strand
GTGGAGCAGCCCGGTAGCTCGTCAGGCTCATAACCTGAAGGTCGTAGGTTCAAATCCTGCCCCCGCAACCAATCTTTTTCCCAACAAAATATAGCAAATTGTGGAGCGACGTTTCCTTCGCGCCCGCGACGAAACTCTGAAAAGGTACGCCAGAGGTACGGCACGCGACGCGAAGCGGTGCCCGCGCTGACGCTGTGCGTCGCGAGAACAGCATCTCGATTTGAGAAATCGTGCACTCAAGAACATGGTCATCCGGTAACCGCCTATTGGCCTAAGCCGGAGATACCCATGTTGAAAGTTTCCGAAGCATCCCCCCGCGCCATCGCCTTGGCCTTTGAGGCGAGGATACCGTCCGCCACTGACCGGCTCCTGCCGCTTCCGGTCGTGTTGCACATCACCAGTCTTTCAAAGTCGAAACTCTATGCCGACATTCAATCCGGCAAGTTTCCACGTCCTGTAAACCTCAATCATTACCTTGCCGGATCCGGCGTATGACGACGTACTGGCGCCCAGAATGAATGCCGCCGCAACAAGAACCACGGCAGCCGGGAATTTTCGGATCTTTGCGAGCATCGTCTCGTCCCCCTGTTTCCTCCCGCCTGTTGGCGTAGAGGTTGTTGACCTTCTCTTTATACTATCTGTCCGTTCGCAACAGCTCTACGCGGCGGTTGAGCGCTCGGCCGTGGAGCGTTGCGTTGTCGTCCTTGGGCTGGGTTGAGCCGAAACCGCCCGTCAGCATTCGATTTGCTGCGATGCCTTGAGCCACAATTGCAGCGGCCACAGCAGCGGCGCGATCTGCCGAAAGTTTCTGATTGTAAGTTGCGTTCCCGATCGAGTCGGTATGGCCATTGACCTGCAGTGTCCAAGTCGGATTGTTCTTGAGCGTGAGCGCGATTTCTTTGATGAGGCTGGCCGACGCTGAGCGCAAGGTAGCCTTGTCGAAATCGAAGTGGATTCCGTAGAGATCGTATCGGCGCAGGGTATTCAGCGATTGCTCCATCGCAGATTTCATCGACGCACCCGCGGTCACTCTGATGATCCGCTCGGCACGCAGGTCCTTCTCCCAATTGAATTGGATCGTGCTTTGCAGCATCAGAGGGTTGTTTTTGTTGTCGAGGAAGTAGAAGTCGCCGTTGCCACTCTTTTCGCCTGTGACGAAGGTTCCCGAAGCACGCACAGCCGGCACCTGCACAACTTGGTCCTCGACAAGCACCGGGATCTTGATGTCCTTTTCCAGGAGCGTGAGCTGTCCGTCGATCTTGGAAAGCTTGGCGTCGTAAATCAGTGAAAGTTCTGTCTTCCCGGTCGTGCGCAATTCCACAAGGGACGCACCCGAGATGCCGAGTGACGTTGCGCCAGGAATTGCAAGCGGCATCTCTGATGCGTAGCCGAGGACGTAGGTCTTCGAGCTTTGACGATCTGCAACTAGAATTGCGCGACTGACTGTCAAACCACGCGTACTCGCGTATGTGACGTTCAGTTGCTCCGGCGCTATGGTGGTAAAGGTAACGGTCCCTTCTGCATCAGGCCCGAACCGGTTGCTAAAGGCCGTCGTAATTTGTCCGCCGACGTGCGGCAAAAGCGGGCCGCTATTGTCTTGCGCGGAAGCCAGTTGCGAGAGGCCCGCAAAGGCCATCAACGTCACGATACCTGTGCAGATGCGATTCAACTTCATATCAAGCTCCCCATTCTGGTTATCGACCAGCGCCTGAACCAAATAATTTCACCGTCAGAATGTCGTTGCCGAATTCTTTTGCAACCCCAGCGATGGGCAGCGGCAGCCGATCACCCACCTCGGTGGTGGTGTGCGATGCATTCTATGTCTATTGCCCCTCAATCTTCCTCCAGTTTGAGTTTGGATCGAAGATTTTCATGTCCGCTTGTGCGGGTTCGTGCGCGAATAGTGCGTGAGGCCAAGCGACGGCCAGGGCGAGTACCAACGTTGTGAGCAGTGTTTCTTTTTGTCCAAGTCTCATGAGTGCGTCCATCGACAATTGACTTCGGTGTGAGTG
Organism: Hyphomicrobium sp.; assembly: GCA_031415475.1. Classification (GTDB taxonomy): domain Bacteria; phylum Pseudomonadota; class Alphaproteobacteria; order Rhizobiales; family Hyphomicrobiaceae; genus JAGVSR01. Next base: position 128 of record JANORU010000555.1, on the reverse strand, counting down.
ACGCTGGTGACGGCGGATTGAAGTCATGGGGTGAAACATGTGAAATCCGATTGGTCGCCGATGGCGTTACGTTGGATTTAGCCAGCCAGAGAGACCACATACGGGCGCCGCAAGCCTCGAAACGGGCT
>JANORU010000554.1:0-1580 GCA_031415475.1 Hyphomicrobium sp. | reverse complement strand
TGGATCGTCGAGCGCAGCGGTATCCGTCAACGCCATATCGCTGGTGACGACGAGACGACGTCGAGCCTCGGCATTGCCGCCGCACACCAGGCGTTGATCAGAGCCGGCATCGATCCGATCGACATCGATCTCGTTATCTGCGCGACCGCGACGCCCGACAAGACGTTCCCGGCGACCGCCGTCAAGATCCAGCATGGCCTCGGCGTCACCAAAGGCGCGGCGTTCGATATCCAGGCCGTCTGCTCCGGCTTCGTCTTCGCCATGACGGTCGCCGATAATTTCCTCAAGACCGGCCAGTTCAAACGTGCGGTCGTCGTCGGCGCCGAAACGTTCTCGCGCATACTCGATTGGACCGACCGTTCGACCTGCGTTCTGTTTGGCGACGGCGCCGGCGCCGTCGTACTCGAGGCACAACCGCAGCACGGTACGCGCGAAGATCGCGGAATTCTCGCCACCCGCATCCGCTCTGACGGGCGCTATGAGGACCTGCTGTACGTCGACGGCGGCCCGGGCTCGACCAAGACTGTCGGCCACCTGCGCATGAATGGCCGCGAAGTGTTTCGCCATGCGGTGCAGAAGATTTCCGGCGTAATCGAGGAAACCCTCGTAATGACCGGCTATGCCGCCGATGAAATCGACCTGTTTGTCCCCCACCAGGCCAACGCCCGCATCCTCGATGGCATTGCCAAGAAGCTCAATGTCGATCCAGCCAAGATCGTCAAGACGCTCGAAAAGCACGGCAATACCTCGGCGGCGTCGATCCCGCTGGCGCTCAATTCGGCGTTCGAGGCGCATCGGGTGAAAGAGGGCAGTTTGGTCCTGATGGAGGCGATGGGCGGCGGCTTTACCTGGGGTGCTGTTCTGGTGCGCTGGTAGCCCTAGAGCCCCGAAAGTCCGGGAATTGCTGCACTGCACTAAGCGTTAATCCAATAAACTGTTTACTTTCAGAAGGTTGCGCCCCTTGGAGCGTTGACCTCACGTGTTCTCCTCGCTAGCATGATTGTTTAATCAGCAGGATACGGATTTTACGTCGCGCGGGGAGAGACGAAAAAATGGCTGGCAAGACATTGACGCGGGCCGATTTGGCCGAGGCGGTGGTTCGCAAAGTTGGACTGCCGCGCAACGAAAGTCAGGACTTGGTCGAAGTCGTACTCAACGAAATTTCGGGCAGTCTGGCTGACGGCGATCAGGTCAAACTATCTTCGTTCGGGTCGTTCGGCATCCGCCAGAAGGGTCAGCGCGTGGGCCGCAACCCGAAGACCGGCAAGGAAGTTCCGATCACTCCGCGCAAGGTCTTGGTGTTCCGGCCAAGCAACATCATGAAAGAACGCATCAACAATGGCCGCTCGCGCCGCAAGGCTGCGGAATGATGCGGCCTTAAGCCCGGCCGCATGGCAGTTGCCACATTTCACAATTGATTTTTAAAACGCTGATTTTGCTGGCCGCAGATGAAATGTTCCCGCTGCGTATTTCCGTGCGGGACTAGAACTTTATCCCCTGACAGCGTTCTCATGGACTTATTTCCGTGAGACGACGGGCGCTCGAAAGCGTACTATCAAAAATGGATCGCCGGTCTGTCC
>JANORU010000553.1:0-7571 GCA_031415475.1 Hyphomicrobium sp. | reverse complement strand
CGTACGAGCCTGGAAGAAGCCGTAGTCGAACTGCACGAAGTTGGCCGGAACGAGCGAGCCCGAACCGTCAACCAGGATGGCCGTGTTGTCACTGGCCTGCGACAGGAGACCAACCGACACCTTACCGAGCTGGTCGCTCTTGACGAACCAGTACGACTGCAGAACCGATACGCCGCGGTCATCGCCCGCGACGAGGTTGGCAGCAGCCGAGTCGTTCTGCGAGATGCCGAGGGAGTCCGAGCCGATGGCTTCGAGCTGCAGGACGTAACCGGCCGACCAGCCAGCTGCGATCTGAGCCGAACCCGTGAACTTCACGTGGCTGGCGATGGTGGTGCCGATGTCATGGACATAGACGTTGCTTTCGATGCCGTCGTCCCAGGCCATGATCTGCTGGCCAACCCAACCCGACACGGTCAGCGAAACCTTGCGGTTACCCTTGCGTGCGGTGGTGGCTTCGAGTTCTGCGATACGTTCTTCGAGGTCAGCGCAGCAATTCCCCCCAAGGTCAGCTGCGTTGGCGCTGGATACGGACAGACCACCTGCGAGGAGGCCGGCCGCGACCAGTGCGTAGAGGCTTTGAGTTCTCATTTAGCTTCTCCCGTCTACTCACTTATGCCGAACGGGCGTTTGACGCGACTTACGCCAACCGCTTTATGTCTTTGGAGCCGGAGCCCCGCGACACCTACTTTCGACCGGCGGCAGGCCGAACGCCCGAATCACCGCTCAGGGGAAAACAATAAGCAGATCGCGCCGGGCATTGGAACGCCAATATGGCAATCGGCTGTGGAATTCAGGGCAAATGTGGCGCTTTGGCAACGTGGCGAGAGGACGGCCCTAACTATATAATATCATTGAATAAAACGATATTCCCGTCGTTGAGTTTAGCAGACGCGAGGGCGACCGTCACAGTCGCACGTCACAGCCGTCACACCACTATTGAACGCGCTGTCGCCGGTTTCCGGTGATGACTCTTTTGAGTTAAAGGCAGGGATCGCAACCTGCCTAATATGACAGCAAAAGCACAACGAGTGTGCCTGACAGCAAGGCTTGAGTTTCCAGCTGCTCCAGCATAACATGTTGCATTGCAGCAACCAGCTGCGTGTGGAGTGCCCAACGCGTTGAAAACCTTGGCTTTGCAGTGAAATTTCCAATGTCGCCACAATCGTCGTCTATCGCTTTGCATAGCCATTTGAGTGGCGCCACAACCGGGGGGCTGGCCTACTCATTCTATTACCGATGCGGTTGCTCGCAGGGCCACCCGGCCGTCACCGCGCACCACTCGGTCGTTGCGTCCCCCATAGCGTTATCCGCCACCACAGCACGCGCCCGAACATGGGGCGGGTGTTCTGCCGAGGACCAATGACCCATCGCACGAAGTGTCTGATGACCCTCGACCGGCGCGCGCTGCTCGCGGGTGGCAGCGCCTGGCTGGCGGCGCTAGCGGCGGTACAATTCGATCCGGCATTTGGCCAGGACGTCGAGGGCGAACTGTTCACGGCAGACGACGTCAAGAAACAAGCGGAGGCACTTGCCGCCAGCAATTTCTCTCGTCCAACGGTCGACGTCGTCGAACCGTTTCAATCGCTCACGGCCGAGCAATTTCGCGACATCCGGTTTCGCGCTGAACAAGCGATCTGGCGCGGAGAAAAGCTCGATACCGAAGTGCAGCTTTTGTCGCGCGGTTGGATTTACGAGACGCCTGTCGAAATCCGCATTGTTGAAGCCGGCAAGGCGCGGGCATTGACCGCGGATCAGAAACTTTTCGTGTTCGGCAAGTCGATTGAATCCGCGCCTGACGCAGCGCCCTTTGCTTTTTCCGGGTTTCGTCTGCACGGGCCACTCAACCGCGCCGACGTTTATGACGGTTACGCCGTCTTTCAAGGTGCCAGCTATTTCCGGGCAGTTGGCCGTGGTCAAACGTATGGTCTCTCCGCACGCGGCCTTGCCATCAACTGCGCTCAGCCGGCCGGCGAAGAGTTTCCGATTTTCCGGGCGTTCTGGATCGAGAAGCCATCACCGGCGGCGTCCGATGTGGTGGTCCACGCGCTGCTCGACAGCCCGTCGGTTGCCGGCGCTTACCGGTTTGTCATTAGGCCCGGTCAGGCGACGGTCGTCGATGTCGATATGACGCTCTATCCGCGCGTCGCCCTCACACATGTCGGCGTCGGCCCGTTGACGAGCATGTTTCTGCATGGACCGGCACACCGCCGCGTCGGCGCATTCGATACGCGGCCGGCTGTTCACAACAGCGAAGGCCTGGCGGTGTTGAACGGCCGCGGCGAGCGTTTGTGGCGTCCGCTTACCAACCCGAAAACGCTGCAGACCAGTGCTTTCATCGACAAGAACCCAAAGGGGTTCGGTCTCGTACAGCGCGATCGTTCGTTTCAGGTGTTCGACGACGTCAATGCGCGGTTTGAGCAACGGCCAAGCGTCTGGGTGGAACCGCGCGGTGGCTGGGGCGACGGCTACGTCGAATTGGTCGAAATACCTGCCGAAGAGGAAATCCACGACAACATCGTGGCCTATTGGAAGCCGTCAAAAGAGCTTGAGACCGGCAAAGCGCATCGCTTCGCCTACCGGCTGCATTGGGGGGATGACGTGCCGGTCGCCTGGTCGGCCGCTGAAGTCTCAAAAACCAGCGTCGCCCCTACCCGGACAAAGGATGTCACCCGTTTCGTTGTCGACTTCAAGGGACCGGCCGTCAGGGGCGTTGCGGAACTTCCCGTTGCTGAGGTCTCGGCAAGCGCCGGAGCCGTGTCGAATACAACCGTGCAACGCCATCCGGATATCGCCGGCGTTCGTGTCGTCTTCGATCTCAACACGGCCGGCGCCGAACTGATCGAACTGAGGCTCGCCTTGAAGGACAACGATCAGCAAATGTCTGAGAGCTGGCTCTATCGATGGACGGCTGCATGACGGTCGACGACTCACAGTCAACGGCCGTGGCGGTCGAACGGCGGGATGCGAGCAATCCGGCGCTTCTGCCCGATCCGGCGCCGCTGTCTATGCCCAAACAGAATTTTTCGGAGCGCAAAGCGCTGCTGAAGGAGCCACGCCGTCGCGGCTATTGGGTACCGCGCGCCGCCGTGTTCTTCGGCACGTGGTTGCTGACGGCCGCATTCGCGCTCGAACTCTACGACGTCTTGTCGTTTGTCACCATGACGCCGATCCAGGGCATCTTTCTTGTTCTTTCGACATTGGCTTTCGGCTGGATCGCCTTCGGGTCTCTCAGCGCTGCCATGGGCTTCCTGCCGCTGTTTGCTGACGAAAACGCCGATACACTTCGTGTCGCCGACGCGGCCGGCCCACTCGACGACCGCACCGCGCTTCTCTTTCCCGTCTACTCGGAAGATCCCGCACGCATTGCTGGCACCATCACCGCCATGGCCGACGAATTGGCAGCCCTCGGCCGTGCGGCCGCGTTTGACGTATTCGTGCTGTCGGATACGCGCGGCGCCGACGCTGGCGCCAAGGAAGAGGCCGCTTACGCCGCACTCGCCCAATCGCTTTTGGCCAAGATCGCCTTGCACTACCGGCGCCGGATCGACAATACGGCGCGCAAAGCCGGCAACATCGAGGATTGGGTCGAGCGGTTTGGTAGCCGCTATTCGCACTTCATCATTCTCGATGGCGATAGCATCATGTCGGGCGCCTGCATCGTGCGGCTCGCCAGAACGATGGTCAGCGAGCCCAAGGCCGGGCTCATCCAATCGGTGCCGCGGCTGATGGGTGCGCGAACGCTGTTGCAGCGCCTGCAGCAATTCGCCTCCAACACCTATGGTCCGCCAATCGCCGCCGGTATTGCGTCGTGGCATCGCGACCAGGGCAATTACTGGGGCCACAACGCGATCATCCGTACGGCCGCGTTCGCGGGCTCCGCCGGATTGCCGGAGCTCAACGGCCGCGCGCCGTTCGGCGGGCCGATCCTTAGTCACGATTTCGTTGAAGCCGCGCTGCTGCAGCGCGGCGGCTGGTCGGTCCATATGGTGCCGAGTGTCGAAGGCTCGTACGAAGGCATGCCGCCGGCGCTTGTCGATCTGGTCATCCGCGACCGGCGCTGGGCGCAGGGCAATCTGCAGCATCTGGCACTTATTCCGCGCGCCGGACTGACAGCCATGGGGCGCTTGCACTTGAGTATGGGTGCGTTCGCGTATCTGGTGTCGGCGATTTGGGCGCTGTCGCTCGCTGTCGGTATGCTGCTCGCGCTGCAAAGCCAGCAGCTCATTCCGAGCTATTTCCAGGACAGCAAGACGCTGTTTCCGATCTGGCCCGTGATCGACCCTGGTGCCGCCATGCGGCTGTTCCTCGCCACCATGGGCGTCGTGCTGTTGCCGAAGCTGCTGGGTGCGGTGCTCGAAATCAAGCGGGCGGCCGGAGCCCGGGAAATGTTTGGCGTGCCGCGTGTGGTCGGCGCGGTGGCGGTCGAGACCGTGTTTTCCATGCTACTGGCACCGATCCTGATGATGACGCAGACGTCGGGCGTCTTTCAGATTCTCGCCGGCCGCGATTCCGGCTGGAAGGCGCAGCGACGTGACGAGTTTGGAATTCCGTTCGAAGACGCCATGCGCTTTCATTCCCGCCACATGGCCGTTGGTCTGCTGATGACGCTGATCTGCTGGCTGGTGTCGCCGGGGCTCCTCGTCTGGATGATGCCGGTCATTGCCGGGTTGCTTCTGGCAGGTCCGGTCAATTGGATAACCGCGCGCCCTGCCAGTCCGTGGCTTGCGACACTGCTGGCGACAGCCGAGGATCGCGACCCGCCAGCCATTCTCGAACGCGCGGCCGAAATGACGGAGCATTGGGGTAAGCGGCTGACGGCGATCGATGCGCCGTACGACGGGGACGGCATGGCATCAATCCGCAAGGCGGCGTGATAGGCCTCACACCTTGGCGTCTGCTGTAGCCGGCTCGCCCGAGCGCCGGAACACTTCCCTGACGATATCGCGCAGCCGTACCGGCTTGGCTTCGAGAAACGGCAGCGGCCGAACCACGTCAATCGCCGCCACACCGACCCGCGCCGTCAACGTGCCGTTAAACGCGCCTTCTCCCAAACGGCGGCTCAAGCGGCGCAGCATATCCTGGCCGAGAAACTGACCGAGCAAATCATCGGTCATGGCGACGCCGCCGGTGGCGACGATGTGGCTGACGACCATGCGCGCCAATCTGAGCGCGCCCATGCCGCCCGGCCTGCCGCCGTACAGCGCGGCGAGGCCCCTCAGCATTCGCAGGTTTTCGATGACGACATAGATCATGGCGATCCACGCCATCGGCGAGAGCGCCGTGACAGTCGCGACGCGCTTGGCCGATTTGATGATCGTGCGCCGCGCTTCCATGTCAAGCGGTGCGACGAGTTCTCTATCCGCCAAGGCCAGCAGTTGACCTGGATCGTGGACATCGGCGGCATGGTCTTTCAGCCGGGCGAGCGCCCAGCGGCAATCGGGCCGGTCCGCGAAGTGCGCTTGAAGGGCCGCGACGGCTTTGCGTTCCGCACTTCGGTCCTTGGTGTCGATCGCTTTGGTGATGTTGGCGCGCAGGCCCTTCAAGCGGCTCAAGCGAACGAGCCCGGTGATCTCGCGAATAAGGATCACCAGCGCGGATATACCGGCGATGGCCAGCAATCCAAACGCCAGCCAGCCGATGGCGTCGTTGCGTTCAAACGCAATCGACACGAAGCGGGCGAACGCGAGGCTCGCGGCAAGGGCGGTGAGGGCGGCGATCGCCGAAAGCATATAAGCGCCCCAGGCGATGCCACGCTGCATTTCGGCGGCGGTCGGCCGGTAGCGGATGTCGCCGGGTGCGGCGGGGGCGGTGTCGCCGCCCTCTAGGTCTGCGTGTGCCGGCGCGGCGACGACCGCCGGGTCATCGGTGGAAAAGACGCGCGGGCGGCGGTGAGGGGCAGGATCGGTCATCGCAGCCAATCTCCGATCAGAGTATCGAGCGCCCGGTCGAGCCGGATGTGGGGCAGCGGCGGTGCCTCGCCAACAGCGCCGCTTTCAGCGATCCGCGGTGGCCGAAAGCGGACTACGGACGCCCGTTCGATCGCCTTGCCGGACCTCGCCTGCTCAAGTGCCGCCACAGGATCGGCCGGCAGATCACCGGGAAAAATCACGGCCTCGCGGCGGCCATCAAATGTTGTGCTGTCAATAGTTTCGCCCGGCAGCGGCACGCCGGCGATACACGGCAGCAGCGCGTCACCATCGCGGGCTTCAGCGGCGCGGGTGGCGCGCAGCGCTGCCAGCGCGGTGACGCGAACATCGGCGCCCGACGCCTGGGCCTTGGCGGTTGCCCGCGCTGTCAGCACTTTGAGAATGGCTTCGAGGCGATCATAGCTCACCGGGTTCAGATGGTCTGCCTTGGTGGCGGCAACCAGCACACGATCGATCTTGTGCGAGAACAGCCGATGCCACCAGTTGGACCGGCCAGTGTTGAATGGTGCCAGCACTTCTGCCAGCGTCGCCTCAAGTTCGCTGATCGCCGGCCCGCCGGCCGACAGCGCGCCGAGCACGTCGACGAGCACGATTTGCCGGTCAAGCTTGGCAAAATGGTTTTTGAAGAACGGCGTGACAATGTCCTTCTTGTATTTTTCGAAGCGGCTTTCGAGCAACGCGCCGAGCGAGCTACGCGCGGCCGGTTCGCGGTCGTTGAGGCCGGGCAGGGGAAAAAATGTCAGCACAGGCGCACCGGCCTGATCGCCCGGCATCAGAAAGCGGCCGGGCGTGAGTAACGCGGACCCGTTGCCGGTGCGCTTCACGGCCTCCAGGTAACGCGTGTAAATCTCTGCACCGCGGATGGCTGCCGGTTCGCCGTCGCGCTGGGCGGGATCGAGCGCACGGGCAAACTCCAGCCAAGCCTTAGACAGGACGGAGCGGTCCGACCGCTCTGCTGCGGCCACGGTTGCCGCCGACCACGATGCATAGCTCTGATTGAGCAGTGCCAGATCGGCCAGCCATTCGCCGGGATAATCGACGATATCGACATTGAGACGCGAGAGGCCGAGCGCGCGGCGAATGGGATGCTCGGGTTTGTAGGTGAGCGCGACGCGCAGTTGGGATATCCGCCGCGTGCTCTCCGGCCACTCGGGCGGATCGCGGCCAAGCGCTGCGAGATGGGCTTCGTAGTCGAAGCGGGGGATGGCGTCGTCCGGTTGGGGCTCAAGCGTCGCGCCGATCAGGCGGCCGTCGGCGGCTGGGCCGAAGAACGGCAGCCGCCCGCCCGAGACGAGGTTGCGGACCAGCGCCGTGATGAAGACCGTCTTGCCGGAGCGGGCCAGCCCGGTGACGCCGAGGCGTACGGTTGGCGTTAGGGCGTCTTTGAAAAGGCCGCCGGCGCTGTCGACATAGGTCTGGGCAATGGGCGGCAGGGAATTCGGGAGTGCGGGCAAGGGAGACCTCTTCGGTCCCCTTAGGTGACGTTTGGCGCGGCGACAATCAAGGCCGCGCCAAAGCTAACGGCGCTTTATCAGGGCTTATCCGACGGTGAAGCCGTGAAAAACCACGAAAATCCCGGCGCCCATGACGACCAGACCCATCACGACAATGGCCCCAGACCGGAACAGTTCGGCCCACAGATCG
>JANORU010000552.1:0-3655 GCA_031415475.1 Hyphomicrobium sp. | reverse complement strand
CGAACGAGACATTGTCAAAACGGATTTCACCGTTAGCGACGGCGAGCGCTTTGGCGCCCGGCTTGTCCTTGACTTCGTCGGGCTCCTCGAGAACTGAAAACATCGTCTCGAGATCAACAAGGCCTTGTTTGATTTCGCGATAAATCATGCCCATGAAGTTCAGCGGCATGTAGAGCTGGATCATCATGGCGTTGATCATGACGAAATCGCCGATCGTGTGTTGCCCCGCCACGACGCTGCGCGCTGCAAGCCACATGACAATGGTCATGCCGGTTGTGAAGATGAAGGCCTGTCCGGCGTTCAGCGTGCCGAGCGAGGCATAGGTTTTGACCGCGGCAATTTCATAGCGCGCCATCGCAGAGTCGAAGCGGCGGCTCTCGACCTCTTCATTGCCGAAGTATTTGACGGTCTCGAAATTCAACAAGCTGTCGATCGCCTTGGTATTGGCTTCGGTATCGCTCTCGTTCATCTCGCGGCGAATGGCGATGCGCTTTTCCGACGCCGCAAACGTGAACCAGGTGTAGATCGCAACCGTCGCCAGCACGACCACGACGTAGTGCCAGTCAAAATAATAAACGAGCAGGCCGCAAACCAGCAGCAGTTCGAGGACGGTCGGGATGAGCTGCAGAATGCCCATACGCAGGATCAGATCGACGCCGCGCGTCCCACGTTCGATGACGCGCGAAAGTCCTCCCGTACGCCGTTCGAGATGAAACCTCAGCGACAGGCGGTGCAGATGCTCAAACGTGCGGCCGTTCAAAATCCTGACCGCGTTCTGCCCGACCTTGGTGAACAGCACGTCGCGCACCTGATTGAGGCCGGACGAGATCACGCGAGCGGCGCCATAGGCGAGGATCAGCATCGACGTCGCGGTCGCGAGCTGACCCGCCGAAATACCCTTCGCCGCACTGGCGTCGGCGGTTAGCCAGTCGGTCGTGAACTTGAAGATCACAGGGATCGCAATCCCGATCAGCTTGGCGAGCACCAACACGGCAAACGCCAGCACGACGTTGAAGCGCAGATCGGGCCGTCCTTTCGGCCACGCGAACGGCAGCAGGCCCTTCAGCACAGTCCAGTGGTCTGCCCGGCGTGACAACGCCATGGTATTCGGCCGTTCGCCGCTGACGCGACCTGACGGAGCCGCAACGCGCGGCGTGGAAGTTGGGGCGACCATGATGTTCCGGAAATAGAGGGCACAAGGGAACGCGCGACCGGCTGGTCCTATATGGTACGCTCAACGCCTATTGAAAGGCCAGCCGCCGATGCGGGCAAAACGTCACCGCCGCGTGCGCGGGATGACGATCTTCTGGCAGCGCCGGACGATGTGGGGATTGGCGATCCGGCCGCGATTGGCCTTGTAGATGAGGCGGTATTTCTCGCCGTTGCCGTAGATGCGACGGGCAATGCCCCAGAGTGTGTCTCTCGACCCGACGAGATAGCACCGCTTGTTGCCCCGGCATGACACGATCCGGCCCTTGCGGCACGGTCCGCTGGCGTGCCGGCGCTTCGAGTAGGACGCGACTTTGTGGGCTTTCGATTTCGCCTGCGAAACATGCGAACGCTCTTTGATGTCTAGGTCGTCTTCGGCATCGCCTGGAAGAACGAACGTGTCGGCTTTCTCGGCTTCGCCGCGCTCGCGCGCCACGGCGTCACCGAAACTCTCCGGAGCGTCGCCGGTATTGTCGCTATCGTCCGCCAGTTCCCGATTGGGTTGAGGTTGCTTTCTGTCCGACAAGGCCCGCGCCGCCGCCGCAGCTTTTGCCTCCTGAGCGTCGCGTTTGCGTTTCGCCGCGTCGGCGGCCGCCTCGTCCTTCCTCTGCTTGGCTTCTGTTGCCGCAGCGGCCGCTTTGTCGGCCGCCTCCTTGCGTGCAGCTTCGTCGGCCAAACGCTTGGTCTCCTTGGCACGCTCTTCGTCACGCGCTTTCTTGGCGGCTTCGAGTGATTTCAGCCCCTCGGCGATCTTGGCATCGCCGTCCGCCTTCTTACGCGCGAGGTCTGCAGCTTCGCGGCGCTGCTGTTCGGCTGCCGCCGGATCGGCGGGTTTGGCAAGTGGTGCAACGGCAGCGGGTGACTTGGCCCTCGCGGCTTCTTCTGCGCGCTTGCGCTCTTCGACAACGATCTTCGCAGCTTCTGCAGGCGTTGGAGTGCTGCTCTTGGCCGCTTCCGAAGGCGCGTCGTCTGCTGGAGCACTGGTACCCGTCGGCTTCGACAGCTCCTTGATGATGACGCCATTGAACTCGCGTGCCGAGCGTCGCATCCAATTGAGAATACCAAGGCCAGAGCCGGGCTCTGTTTGTGCGTCCTCGGGGGCCTTGCTAACGGTTGCATCGTCTTGCTGCGCGATGCGCACGCCGTCAGAACGTCTCTCCTCGCTGTCGCGGCGTCCTGCGTCCGGTACAATCTCAGAGAATGTCTTGGTGGCTGCGTCTGCCAGACGTTCGGCGCGTTCGCGCTGCACATCGATCGGCGCCGGGCGCTCGAAGGCGACCACCGGTGCACCGGAAATCTCTTCCGGAACAGCGATCCTGACCTCATCGCCGCCGCTGGTTCTGGCTTCCACCGGCATGTCGAGCGAGGCAACGATGCGGTGTTCACCCGCCTTGAACCCTTGCGCCAGATCAACCGACCACTGGCCGTTGGCGGCGATCTCTGCGATGCCGATCAAACGGCCGCCGGCCGTCAGCGTCACGCGCTGCCCGGCTGGCCCGCTGCCATCGATCCGCGCCGCCTTGCCCGGCTGGATGACGATCCGGGTAATTGACGGCTCGTCCTCATAGCGGCTCTGGCGGCCGGGAATCTCCGGCACCGCAATCGTCAACGGTCCGTTGGCGACCGGCGCAAGCAACGGGTCGGCGGCAGCCTTTGCCAACGGGGCAGGACTGAGCAAACAGACCGCAAATAAAACGAACCAACGCATCGTCATACTTTTCGGCACACTCCCTTGGCTGCCCGAACCAACAGCCAGCGTTTGCAGATCGTTGTCTGTTATAGGCTTCTAGCCTTTTCGGCCCACAACAATCTGACACGATCCGTGTCGCCTGCTGTCATAAGGTCTTACAACTGTCGCTTGCGATCCACACATGAGTGCTATCGCACACTTCAAAGCGGGCACGAAAAAGGCCACAATTGTTCGTCCGTCTCTGTCACTCAAATCCGTGTTAACTATAAGGCCCATGAAGCAATCCAAAGCACTCGTTACGAAGCCCCTCAACGCCATCCGCAACATCTGCGTTTATTGCGGTTCAGGGCTTGGAAAAGATCCGGCTTATGCGAACGCCGCACACACACTCGGTAAAGCGCTTGCCGAGGCAAACATCGGTCTCGTCTACGGCGGTGGCAGTCTGGGTCTGATGGGCGAGGTGGCGCGCGCCACAATAGCCGCCGGCGGACGTGTCACCGGCATCATTCCCGACTTCCTGTCGGAGAAGGAAAAGATGCTGCGCGATGTCGATGAGTTGATTGTTACGCACGACATGCACGCGCGCAAGAAGCTGATGTTCGAGAAGTCGGACGCGTTTGTCGCCTTGCCGGGCGGCATCGGTACGCTCGAGGAACTGGTCGAGCAGCTGACCTGGTCGCAACTCGGCCGTCACGAGAAGCCGATCGTGGTGGCCAACATTGCAGGTTTCTGGACACCGTTTCTAAATCTGCTGGC
>JANORU010000551.1:0-3383 GCA_031415475.1 Hyphomicrobium sp. | reverse complement strand
GTGAGCCAGTCCGAGCGCCGAAACCGCCCGCGCGATTTTGCCGGGCTCGCCGGGATCGAGTGCACCTGGTAGGCCGGTCGCAACATTGCAGAAGGCGCAGGCACGCGTGCACACTTCGCCCATGATCAGAAACGTTGCATGGCTCTTCTGCCAGCACTCGGCGAGATTGGGGCAGGCCGCTTCCTCGCAGACCGTCTTCAAGCCCTCGGAGCGCACGATGGCGCGGGTCTTCTCGATCTCGACGGACGATACGGCACGAACGCGAATCCACGGCGGGCGCGGGGCCGAGGGCTGGACCGGACGTTCACTCTTTTCCGGGTGACGTGGCCGGCCCGGAACAACCGTTACCATGACATGTCCTCGGTTCGGGACGGATAAGGATACGGCAATGAGAGTGGGATTCGAACCCCCATTCTACTTCGGCTCGCGCTTCGGCGCGAGCCGGGAACCGTGGGTTCGTCGTCCCACTCGGAGCGTGACCGGATCGGATATGGCGGAGAGAGTGGGATTCGAACCCCCATCTTACTTCGGCTTGCGCTTCGGCGCGAGCCAGGAACCGTGGGTTCGTCGTCCCACTCGGAGCGTGACCGGATCGGATATGGCGGAGAGAGTGGGATTCGAACCCACGGTAGAGTTTCCCCTACACACGCGTTCCAGGCGTGCGCCTTAAACCACTCGGCCACCTCTCCTTTCCGCTTATCGCGAGCCGCGCACTATAGCGAAGGACGCCGTCCCTGCAAGGAAACTGTAACGGGCTCGGCTGCGGCGCTTAAACATGCTAATTGAGCGTCAAATTGACTGTCGACAACAGGTCCTGAGGCGCCATGCCTGCATTACGATTTATGGCCGCTCTGTTTGCTCTCGTCGCCGTTCTCGCGCTCGCGGCGGATCTGACGCCGGTGCTGATGCGCGGCGAGCCGTTCGCGCCGAAGTCGGTTGCGACCCAGTGGACCGAATTGGCGCCCAAGACCTTGGAGAGCACCCGCCAATCGATTTCGAGTTCCCTGTCACCCGGGATCTGGAACACGCTTTCAGGAACCCTGTTAGCGATCCCTGCTGTCCTGTTTTTCACGATTGCAGCAGCCGTGACGGGCTACGCCGGCCGGCGGCGGCATCGCATCAACATCTATGCCAATTGAGTAACAAGAGCGGCCGTTTGTCCGATTGGGCTGCCGTTGGAAAAATCTTCGACGATGCCGATCGCCATCAGGACAAGAAGCACGCCGACCAGCGCCAGCATGAAGATGTTGTGTGCCCGGTTCAGGTGCTCGATTTCAAAATCGTCGATAAGTCCAGCAGTGCCCGCGGAACGAAACCCCATCAGTTTGGAATGCGCCGACCGCCGCACACTGCCGCGGTCGATCAGCGGCAAGCGCGCCCGCTTGGCGATCTCGGCGGCAATTTCGGGATATGGAAAGAGTGGATCGACATTCGCTTCGCTGACGTAGCCGAGCTTGATGTCTGTTCCATCCTTCAACAGAACGCGCGCTCCTTTGAGCAGCACCGGCACCACTGCGCCGCCATAAATTTCGCGCCTAGTTTCGATTGCTTGGATATTGCGATAGTCGAATTCGTGATGCTTGTAACTGAGCCACGGTGTGGCCCCGCGCGAGACAGGCAACGTCAGCCGGACGCCTTCGCTGCCAAGGTTAACACGTGCACGGATGGAAAACATGAGTTCGGCGAACAACAGGCCCATTAACGCTGTGAATGCCAGCCACAGCACGAGCAGCCCCCAATTCTCTGCCAACAATCCGTGCAGTGCCCGCTGGCCGATCATCACTGGCAAACTGATGTAGAACGGCAGCAGGATGAGGAAAGCCATGCAGAAGACAAACGACCGGACGAAACTTGAGCCAAAGGTCACGCGCACCGGCAGCTCTTGATCCTCCGCTGCCAGCAGGGCTGGTATGTCATTCTTTACCTGCATTCCAAGTCCGATCTCGACTATGTTACTAAAAGCGATGAAACTGAATTGGGTGGCGGGCAGTATAAGAGGCTAAAGCCACCTTTCAATGTCGAGCAGGCAAGCCAGATGTTTTTCGCAAGAAAGAAGTCCGAGATGCCGTCCCAAGCTTCGGCTCTCAAAGGCCGCAGCCAACCGATTCCGACCGCGACTGAGCATTTCATTTTCGGGCGCCCCCTCAAGGGACCGTATCCCCCGCATATCAGGCTGGCCATGTTCGGCATGGGTTGTTTCTGGGGTATCGAACGCAAGTTCTGGAGCCTCGGCGACGGCATCTGGACGACGGCTGTCGGCTACGCCGGCGGACTAACACCCAACGCCACCTATGAGGAAGTTTGCACAGGCCGCACCGGCCACAATGAGGTTGTGCTGGTCGCATATGATCCCGGCAAGATCAGCTATGAGCAACTTCTGAAAACGTTCTGGGAAGGCCACGACCCAACTCAAGGCTACCGGCAGGGCAACGATACTGGCACGCAGTATCGCTCGGGTGTCTATACCTTCGACGCCGAGCAGCGAGCGGCAGCAACCGCGAGTCGTGACGCGTTCCAGACGCGACTCACGCCAGCCGGATTTGGAAAGATCACGACTGAGATTATTTCAGCACCGGATTTCTTCTTCGCAGAAGAGTACCACCAGCAATACCTGGCCAAGAACCCCGCCGGATATAGCGGCGTTTCCGGTACCGGTGTGACGTGCAGTTTGCCGACCGGCGTCAAGGCCGCCGAATAAAGTCCGGCCACCAACGTTGCAATCGTTACGGGTCGTCGGCCGCGTTATCGGCCGGCGACTTTGTTTTGGCGGCTGTCTTCGTTTTCTGGCTGGCTTTCTGGCTGGCTTTCTGGTCGGCCTTTTGCCCCGCCGCACTAGCCTGTGCCGCCTTTGAGGGCTTGACCGATTTCGGTCCGCCGTCGGCCGCCAGCACGTCGCGGCACTCCGGCGGCAGATCGGCCAACACGATCGGCGGCTTGGGCTTGACCGGCGCCACGGGAACGGTTGGCTTGGGCGGCGGCGGCGCCGTCAGCCGCTTGAACCAGTCGTCCAACTCCTTGCCGCAGCCGTCTTCGCCTGGAATTGGCCCCTGCGCTTTGCACGTTTGCGAGCCGGACGGACAGCCGATGCGAACGTGGAAATGGTAGAAATGACCCCAGTACGGCCGCACTTTGGCGAGCCAATGTTTATCACTGGCGCTGCGATTTGCGCCGGTGGCCTCGCACAGCGCTTTCTTGATCGCCGGGTGCACCAGCACACGCTCGACATCGGGATATGATGCCGCGCGCTTAATGATTTTGACCTGACCTTCGCCCCAAACCTTGGCGTTGACCGACAGGCTGTCAGACGACAGCATCGATGTCGCCGCCAAATTCTCTCGCTCGGTGCGCGTGAGCTTGCGCTTGGGCATCGGCGTAAACCAGAT
>JANORU010000550.1:0-4141 GCA_031415475.1 Hyphomicrobium sp. | reverse complement strand
GCCGGGGTTCGTCGAGGCGATAGAAGTGCATCTTGTTGAGAGCAGCGGTCGCATGCGGGCCGCACAGCAAGAACTACTCAAAGAACTTCACCCCCGATTGGCTTGGCACTCTAGCCTCACCACCATGAGTTGGCCCAGAGGCTCGCTACTTGCGTGGCCCACGATTGTTGTCGCCAACGAGTTTCTTGATGTTCTCTGCGGAGTCGAACAGTTCGTCAGGCAGGACGGCGTCTGGCACAAGCGCTGTGTTGGACTGGATGCTGATGAAAGGCTGTCTTTCGTTGTTGGTGAGCTCGTAACTCAATCAGTGCTGATCAACCCCGCACTGTCGCCTGTAGATGGAGAGGTTCGAGAGTTCTCATTTGATCTGACCGACATTGGTATGGTGCTGTCTGATCTGGCCGAAGTTCCGCCGCTTGCGGCCTTGTTTATCGATTACGGCTACGACGGTCCTGGCGTGGGGGACACTCTGCAAGCGGTTGTCGATCATAAACATGTGTCGCCATTCTATTGTCCAGGCGAGGCCGATCTTTCATTCCAAGTTGATTTCAAGTTGCTCGAACTGCATTGCGCGACGGCAGTAGAACTCGCCGTCGATGGCCCCACCACCCAAGCCGAATTCCTCGGCCGGCTCGGGATCATCGAACGGGCCTCGCGCCTGATGAGCGCCAACCCGGCCAAGGCCGCCGAGATTGAAATGGCGGTTGCGCGGCTGATCGCACCCCAGGGCATGGGCACGCGCTTCAAGGTTCTCGGCGTGCGCAGCGCCGGACTTCCATCCCTGCCCGGGTTCAGCGCGTAGACAACACCGCCCTCAGCCGATTACACACTTTGGAACCTTTCATTCCGGTCGATCATCAATGCCACGTCCAGTTACGGCCATAAATTTGCAGGGCCTTGCCGGGATTCGGCACGGGTTTTTCACCCGCGAAGGGGGAGTTTCGGACGGCCTCTATGCGGGCTTGAATTGCGGCCTTGGCTCCAACGACGTGCGCGCCAACGTGCTCGAAAATCGTGGCCTGGTCGCCGGCCATCTCTCCGCCACGGCAACCGAGGTGGTGACGCCTTATCAAGTCCACGGCGCCGTTGCGGTGATTGTCGACCGGCCGTTTACCAATGGTGAGCCGGTCAAGGCCGATGCCATTGTCACCCGCATTCCGGGCCTTGCGATTGGCGTGCTGACTGCCGATTGCACGCCCGTGCTGTTTGCCGATCCCGGCGCTGGCGTCGTGGCGGCGGCCCACGCCGGCTGGAAGGGGGCGATTTGTGGCGTCGTTGAATCGGCGATCAAAGCCATGGAAACGCTCGGCGCCAGCCGGCATCGCATTCGCGCGGCGGTTGGCCCTTCGATCAGCCAGCAGGCCTATGAGGTCGGCCCGGAGTTCGAAGCCCAGTTCCTGGCGGCGGACCGGGTCACGAAGGTTTATTTCCAAAAGTTCGACCCGGCGGGCAAGCCGCACTTCGATTTGCCGGGTTTCGTGCAAAGCCGCTTGGCAGCGGCCGGAATTGGCCAAATCGAGATGGTCGCCCCCTGCACCTACGGCGACGAATCGAAGTTTTATAGCTTCCGGCGCAGCCAGCACCGCAAAGAGCCCGACTACGGCCGCCAAATCTCTGCCATCGTTGTGACTTAACTGCAAAAATCCACAGCTTGAGGGGCTGGAAACCTCGGGAATTAGCCAGAATGAGAGATTTGCGGGGATTGCGGCTTGTTCCCCGTGTCCCGGTTGGCTAGACGAGGACGGAGTGGGTACCGGTAGACGTAGGAGATTTGTGGCCGCAGGGTTAGTACGCCGGCCGCCGGAGAACAGCGGGTCAAACAAGGGGGACGTCGTTGTGACGACCATTGATCAGGCTGCGGCGTTGAAGGTGCCCAAATCAGGCCACCGTGCGGCGCTCGTGGCACTACTTACACTCAGCCTCGCTGGCTGCGAAACCGGATCGTCGCTGTTTGCCAACTCGGGTGGAGCAGACGCTCCGACCGCAGTGGCTGATGCGGCTGCCATCGCCAGTCAGGGTCAACGCGCCCGTGTCGCGATCGCGCCAGCGATCGGCCCGCCGGAAACGGCGACCAAGCTTATCCAGGCGCAATTGTCGTCGGCGGTCGAGCGCAAGCAGATCTCCGTCGCCAAGCAACCGACAGATCCATCGGAATATACGTTGCGCGGCTACATCGTCGCCGCCCGCGAAAAAGCCGGCACCAAACTCTCGTACGTTTGGGATGTGACTGACCCAGCCGGCAAGCGCGTCAATCGCATTACCGGCGAGGAAGTCGTGCCCGGCAAGGCGCAGGGCTCCGATCCGTGGGTGGCGCTGACACCGGCGGTGATCGAGACCATCACCACCAAGACCGCCAACTCGTTGGCTGCCTGGATCCCGCCGGCTGGTACCGGTCTGGCTCCTGCCGCCGCAGCGGGCGTTCCTGTTGCCGCCAATACTATTGCGCCGGCCGCCGGCAGTGCTCCGCTGGCTTCGAGCGTAGGGCAAACGCCGCCTCCTGCCGTGCAATCGGCCGCGTTGGCGCCTCAGCCTGCAACGGCCGTGGCAACGCCGCCGCCGGGACCGACGACCGGCAGCATCTCTAATCTGGCAGCGGCAACCGGCACTGCGACCAGCGTTATCATACCGAGCGTCACTGGTGCTCCGGGTGATGGCAGCGTGGCACTGACCAGCGCGATCCAGCGCGAACTCGCCAAGTCGGGCGTCAATCTCAACGCCGCTCCGGGGGCCCCGTCCTACACGGTCGAGGGTAAAGTCTCGGTTGGCGATGTGAAGGATGGCAAACAGTCGGTCTCGATTGACTGGCTGATAAAGGACCCGTCGGGCATACCCCTGAAAGACAACAAGGGTAAGCTTCTGATCGCCTCGCAGAAGAATGAAATCGCACCAGGGTCTCTCGATGGAGCCTGGGGCAAGACGGCTGATGCGGTGGCCGCAGGTGCGGCACCGACGATCGTTAAGCTGCTGCCGAAGGAAACGCGCCGGGCTGGCGGTTAACGCCGGCCGGTTTCGGCAATTGTTCGCAATAAGTGGCGGTCCGGGCGGTTTACACCTCCGGGCCGTCTTGCTAGAGACCCCCATCGGCCGAGGGTTCTTTCCAGGCCGGCCGTGATGGTGATGAGGCGGACATGCCATTCGATGCCCGAGAGGACGGCGGCCGCGGCGGCCCTCGCATGAAACTCGTCTCCGGCAATTCCAACCGGCCTCTCGCCGAGGCGATTGCGTCGTATATCAAGGTGCCGCTGACCAGGGGTCAGGTGAAGCGCTTTGCCGACATGGAAATCTTCGTCGAAATCCAGGAGAACGTGCGCGGCCAGGACGTGTTCATCGTCCAGTCGACATCGTTTCCGGCCAACGACAACCTGATGGAACTGCTGATCCTGATCGACGCGCTGAAGCGCTCGTCGGCCAAGCGCATCACCGCCGTCATCCCGTATTTCGGCTATGCCCGCCAGGATCGAAAGCCCGGACCGCGCACACCGATCTCGGCCAAGCTGGTTGCCAACCTGATCGAGCGCGCCGGTGTTGACCGCGTGCTGACGCTCGATCTGCACGCCGGGCAGATCCAGGGCTTCTTCGATATTCCGACCGACAACCTGTTTGCGGCGCCGATTTTTGCCCGCGACATCCAGGAGCAGTCGAACGCTCGGGACGTGGTCGTGGTGTCGCCTGACGTCGGCGGCGTCGTTCGTGCCCGCGCGCTGGCTAAGCGCATCGAAGCGCCGATTGCGATCTGCGACAAGCGGCGCGAGAAGGCCGGCGAAAGCGAAGTCATGAACGTCATCGGCGAGGTCGACGGCAAGTGCTGCGTGCTGATCGACGACATCGTCGATTCCGGCGGTACGTTATGCAATGCCGCCGAAGCGCTGCTGAAGAACGGCGCCAAGGAAGTGTCGGCCTACATCACCCATGGCGTGCTGTCGGGTGGCGCGGTCTCGCGCATTCAGAACTCGAAACTGAAGTCGCTGGTGATCACGGATTCGATCCTGCCGACCGAAGCGATCAGCACGGCCAAGAACATTCGCGTTTTGTCGATCGGGCCGCTGATTGGCGAAGCGATATTGCGCACGAGCCGCGAAGAGAGCGTGTCGAGCCTGTTTCACTAGGTCCTAATTCATAAAAATCTCAGTTGAGAAAAAAT
>JANORU010000549.1:0-6074 GCA_031415475.1 Hyphomicrobium sp. | reverse complement strand
CGTCCAGTCGACGACCTCAACCGAGAATTCCGGCCTCTTCAAACACCTGCTGCCGATGTTCACGGCCAAGACCGGCATCGAGGTGCGGGTCGTCGCGGTCGGTACCGGGCAGGCGATCAAGAACGCGCAGAACGGCGACGGCGATGTGCTGCTGGTGCATGACACGGCCGCTGAAGAAAAATTCGTTGCCGAAGGATTCGGCGTGAAGCGTTTCGACGTGATGTACAACGATTATGTTGTCGTTGGTCCAGCCGGCGATCCGGCCAAAGTCGCCGGGTCGAGCGATGCCGTCGCGGCGCTGAAATCAATCGCTGCCAGCGGCGCGTCATTCATATCGCGCGGCGATGACAGCGGCACGCACAAGGCCGAGTTGCGCCTTTGGAAGGCCGCCGGCGTCGATGCCAAAGCTGCGTCCGGCACATGGTATCGCGAAGCCGGGCAGGGCATGGGCGCGACGCTCAAGATGGCGGCCGACGTTGCGGGTTATGTGCTGTCTGACAGGGCGACGTGGTCGTCCTTCAAGGCCAAGGGCGACGCGAAGATCCTGGTGGAGGGCGACAAGCGGCTGTTCAATCCCTACGGCGTCATTCTGGTCAATCCGGCCAAACATCCGAACGTCAAAGCCGCCGACGGACAGGCGTTTGTCGACTGGATCATTTCCAACGATGGCCAGAACGCCATCTCGGCCTTCAAGATCGAGGGCGAACAGCAGTTCTTCCCGAGTGCAGCAACGACGAGCGTGCGCCGCGAGGCGGCCGAGTAGCACAGTCTTCGAAGATCAGTGTTCTCGTGGACTGGCGGCGACGCCGGTGGCGGCCGTTGTCGTTGGCTTCAGGACCACGCTCTCGATGAGATCGGCGAGCCCCGTGATGTCGTCGAGCGAGAACACCGGCAGGCCGTTGCCGTCGGCGGCGTGATCGGCGGCGATGGCGATGACCAGCGGGTCGTCTTCGGCGATTGCCTGCTTGGTCATCTGCACGCCGCGCCGCGCCTCGATCTTTGGGATTGAAGCTGTCTTGTAGCCTTCGACGATGATGAGATCGGCTGGCGAGAGCCAGGACAGGACTTCTTCGAGATCGGGCTCGGGCTCGTCGCGCAATTCATGGACGATCGCCCACCGCTTGCCGCCGATGACCGCCACTTCGCCAGCGCCTGCACGGCGATGGCGAGCGCTGTCGGTCTCGCCATCGTCGACCTGGAATTCATGGTGTGCGTGCTTGACGCTCGCGACTTTCAATCCGCGGCGCGTGAACTCTTCGATCAGGCGCACGGTAAGCGTGGTCTTGCCGGATTTTTTCCAGCCGGCGATGCCGATGATGGGTGTGGTGCGGATCGTGCGTTTCATGAGGCGGTCCGTAACATATGTAGGGCTCAAGTGGCGAGTAAGCGGCGGGCGGTTGCGAGGTCTTCTGGTGTATTGGCGTTAAAAAACGGATCGACGTTCTGGCCGTGCAGGCTGAGGAACGGGAAATCGACTGGCACGGTTCCATGCCGGTCGGTCCAAGCGAGAACTTTGCGAGTGCCAGAGGTCAGCGCGGCCTCGAGATCATCGGCAAGCGCCACCGGCCAAAGTCCTATGACGGGATGCAGTTCGCCGCCGGATTGGGCGACGGCGATGACGGTCGGCCGGTTCGCGACGGCTGCCTGAAGGCGCACGACGAGATCGCGAGGAAACAGCGGCGCGTCGGTCGAGACGCTGGCAACGTGCGTGGCGGTCGGCACATGCTCCGCCGCCCATCGGAGACCCGCGAGAATTCCGGCCAGCGGACCAACGAAGCCGCTGATCGTGTCGGCAACGACGGGCAGGTGATAGCTGGCGAAGCGGGCCGGGTCGCCGTTGGCGTTGATGACCATGGCGTCGACCTGCGGGGCGAGACGTTCGATGACGTGCGCGATCATCGGCTTGCCATCGAGATCGAGCAAGCCTTTGTCGCCGCCACCCATGCGGCGCGACTGGCCACCAGCGAGCAGCAATCCGACTGTTCTGGTTCGCGCTTCCGTCATGCGCCCTCGACGAAACGTTCGTAGGCGATGAAGCCGGCGTTGGTCGCGACCTTGTCGTAGAGCGCTTGGGCCGTCGTGTTGGTGCGATGCGTCAGCCAGTAGACCTGACCGGCGCCGTGCACGTCGGCGGCAGCGTAGACGCCTTCGATCAACGTGCGGGCGATGCCGCGGCCGCGCGCTTCGGGAACAACGAACAAGTCCTGCAAGTAGCAGGTGTCGGTGACGAGCCACGTCGAGCGATGGAACAGGTAATGCGTGATGCCAAGCAGGCGGTCATCTTCGAAGGCGCCAAGCCCGTGAACAGGTTCGCGCGCGCTCAGGATCCTTTGCCACGTTTCTTCGGTGACCAATGCAGGCAGTTCGACGCGGTAAAACTGCTGATAGCCAAACCACAGCGTCACCCAGGCGGCGCGGTCGGATGGCTGCAATGATCTGATGAGGAGGGTCATGGGTCCGGTTCAGTCCGCGTCGGCGAAGCTGCCTTTCCGCGAATGTTTGCGATCGTCGTCATCAAGCTTGGTGAGATCGGCATCGAACACGAGGCGGTCTTCGCCCGAGAGACAGACAAAGCGTTTTCCCCTCGCGCGGCCGATCAATGTCAGCCCGGCTTTCTTGGCGAGATCGACGCCCCAGGCGGTGAAGCCCGAGCGCGAAACAAGGATCGGAATGCCCATCTTGACGGTCTTGATGACCATCTCGGAGGTCAGTCGCCCGGTGGTGTAGAAAATCTTGTCATCGGCAGCGACCTGGTTGAGGAACATATAGCCGGCGATCTTGTCGACCGCGTTATGCCGGCCGACGTCTTCCATGTAGACGAGCGGCTTATCGCCTTCGCACAGCACGCAGCCATGAATCGCGCCGGCCTTGAGATACAGGCTCGGCTCGGTGTTGATTTTGCGGGTCAGCGAATAAAGCCATGAGGTTTTGATGCGCGCGGTTTTGGAGAGCGCTATTTTGTCGAAGCTCTCCATCAGGTCGCCGAACACCGTGCCCTGGGCGCAGCCGGAGGTTTGCACCTTCTTCTTCAGTTTGTCCTCGTAGTCGGTCTGGCGCGCGGTACGGACGACAACGATGGAGAGATCGTCATCATACTCGACGCCGGTGATCTCGTCATCCTCGCGCAGCATGTTCTGATTGAGCAGATAGCCGACGGCCAAGAGATCAGGATGATCGCCGATGGTCATCATGGTCACGATTTCGCGCGCATTCAGAAACAGCGTCAGCGGCCGTTCGGTGACGACGGCGGTTTCGACGCGCCGGCCGTCGTGATCGAGGCCCGTCACCGTCTCCGAAAGACGCGGATCGTCGGGCGTCGGGCGAACGGCAAATTCTTTGAGCGTGGCCATATTGGCTCCATTGCCCCTCGCCCCCGCGGGTGTGCTTATTCCGCCGCTTCGGCGCGGACTTCGGCCCGCTCGATCTTGGCAGCACAGAACTTGAACTCCGGGATCTTGCCGTACGGATCGACCTGCGGGTTGGTCAGCACATTGGCGGCCGCTTCGGCAAAGCAGAACGGGATGAACACCATGCCAGGCGAGACCTCGCGATTGAGGCGGGCTTTCAACACCAGCTCGCCGCGTCGCGTCGTGACGCGCACCATATCGCCGGGACGGATCGCGTACGTGTCGAGATCGCGCGGATGCAGGCCGACGATGGCTTCGGGTTCCAGATCGTCGAGGTTGGATGAGCGGCGCGTCATCGAGCCGGTGTGCCAGTGTTCAAGCATGCGGCCGGTCGTCAGCACCATCGGATACTCGGCATCCGGCAATTCGGCCGGCGGCGACAGGTCGGCCGGTACAATCCGCGCGCGGCCCGACTTGGTTGGGAAGCTCTCGGCGAAAATGATTTCGTTGCCGGGCTTGTCCAGCGAGTCGGCGGGATAGGTGACGCTCTCCTCGCGATTGACCCGCTCCCAGGTGATGTTCTTCAGCGATGGCATGCACGACGCCATTTCGTCGAACACTTCGCTCGGATGCGTGTAGGCCCAATTGAGGCCGATGCCTTGAGCTAGGGCCTGGATCAGTTGCCAATCCTGACGGGCTTCGCCCGGCGGGTTGACGACCGGACGGCCCATCTGCACCTGGCGGTTGGTGTTGGTGAACGTGCCCCACTTTTCCGCATGTGCCGAGGACGGAAGCACGACGTCGGCGTGCCAAGCGGTTTCGGTCAGGAAGATATCCTGCACGACAAGATGCTCGAGCTTGGCCAGCGCCTCGCGGGCATGCGTTGCGTCGGGGTCGGACATCGCCGGGTTTTCGCCCTGGATGAACATGCCCTTGATTTTGTCGTTCAGGATCGCGTTGATGATCTCGACGACCGTCAGTCCCTTTTTGCCGGAAAGTTCGCGGCCCCAGAGCTCTTCGTAGAACTTCTTGGTCGCCGGGTCTTCGACCGAGATGTAATCCGGGTAGACCATCGGGATGAGACCGGCGTCGGACGCGCCCTGCACGTTGTTCTGGCCGCGTAGCGGATGCAGGCCCGTGCCCGGCCGGCCGATCTGGCCGGTGATGAGGGCAAGCGCGATCAGGCAGCGCGAATTGTCGGTGCCGTGGACGTGTTGGGAAATGCCCATGCCCCAGAAAATGATCGATGTGCGCGACGTTGCGTAGATGCGGGCGACTTCGCGCACGGTCGCGGCGGGAATCCCGCACACCGCTTCCATCTTCTCAGGCGAATAGTCCTTCACCTTGGACTTCAGGGCTTCGAAGCCTTCGGTGTGGGCCTGGATGTACTGCTGATCGTAGAGCTTTTCTTCCACGATCGTGTGCAGCATGCCGTTCAACAGCGACACGTCGGTGCCCGGCTTGAACTGCAGCATGTGCGAGGCGTAGCGCTGCGTGCCCTGGGTGCGCGCCCGCGGGTCGATGATGATGAGTTTGGCGCCCTTCTTGGCGGCATCGCGGATGAAGGTCGCGGCGACCGGATGGTTCTCCGCCGGACGTGCGCCGATGACGATAATGCACTCGGCGTCCTTGGCGGCCATGAACGGCGCGGACACGGCGCCCGAGTTCAAGCCTTCCATGAGGGCTGCGACCGACGAGGCGTGGCACAACCGCGTGCAATGGTCGACGTTGTTGGTGCCGAAGCCCTGACGAATGAGCTTCTGGAACAGATAGGCTTCCTCGTTCGAGCACTTGGCCGAACCAAAGCCCGCGAGTGCGTCGCCGCCGTCGCGTTCGAGGATGGTTTTGAGGCCGCTTGCGGCCTTGGCGAGCGCTTCGTCCCACGTCGCTTTGCGGAACGTAGTCCAGGGATTTTTGGGATCGACCTGTGCGGTGCCGCTTTTCGGTGCGTCGTCGCGGCGGATCATCGGCACCGTCAAGCGATCGGGGTGGTGAATGTAGTCGAAGCCGAAGCGGCCCTTGACGCACAGCCGGTTCTGGTTCGACGGGCCATCGCGGCCATCGACGTACAGGATCTTGTCGTCCTTGACGTACGCGGTCGTCTGGCAGCCGACGCCGCAATACGGGCACAGCGTGTCGACCTTCTTGTCTTCGAACTCGATGCGCTTGCCCGACTGCTTGTCGAGCAGATTGGCTTCCATCAGCGCGCCGGTCG
This sequence comes from Hyphomicrobium sp., assembly GCA_031415475.1. Lineage (GTDB taxonomy): Bacteria > Pseudomonadota > Alphaproteobacteria > Rhizobiales > Hyphomicrobiaceae > JAGVSR01. Next base: position 512 of record JANORU010000549.1, on the reverse strand, counting down.
GGCAGGCCTGGACGCACTCGCCGCATGCGACGCAGGTCGAATTGCCCATATCCTGATCGAAGTCGAACACCACCTTCGAGCCATGGCCGCGATAGGCCATACCGATGACGTCGTTGTGCTGGACTTCGCGGCAGGCGCGCACGCACAGACCGCAGTTGATGCAAGCGTCGAGGTTGACGGCAATCGCAGTGTGGGACACGTCGGCGTCCGGCCTGTCGCCCTTCGGCAGGCGGCTGGTTTCGGCGATGCCCATCTGACCGACCCAACCCCAGAACTTGGAATTGGGGTCGTGGCAGTCGCTCTTGGCCGGCTGATCGGCGAGGAGGAGTTCGAACACCATCTCGCGCGATTTGATGGCGCGTTCCGAGGCGGTCTTGACCTTCATGCCGTTGGCGACGACGCGCTGGCACGAGGCGGCCAAGACGCGCTCGCCTTCGACTTCGACCATGCAGGCGCGGCAGTTGCCGTCGGCGCGGTACCCGGGCTCGGGGAGCCAGCACAGATGCGGGATC
>JANORU010000548.1:0-8846 GCA_031415475.1 Hyphomicrobium sp. | reverse complement strand
TGCTGGTGCACGACCAAGCGGCTGCGCGCGATGTCGATCCGCTGATGGGGTGGACGAGTTCGTCGGATACGACAGCGCAGGTTCAACTGTCGTTCGAGACGAAGGACGAGGCGATCGCCTATGCCGAACGGGCCGGTCTTGCCTACACCGTGATCGAGCCGGAAGTCAGAAAGCCAATCCGCAAGACCTACGCCGACAATTTCCGGTTCGGCCGGATCGGTAACTGGACGCACTGAGGGCACTCAGTTGTTTTGGTCGCATTTGCTGCGACGAACCGGCGGCCACTTCGTCGGCAAATGCTCTACTTATGCGCCGCATCCGGGTGCCAGCCCAGGATCAACAGCATCACACTGAAGCCAATGACGTAGGCCAGCGCAACGTGCCAGCCCTGGCTCACCCAGCGGCCCACGGACTTGGCTTCCGGGTAAAGGTTTGAGAGCGCAACACCGGCCGACGATCCAAACCAGATCATCGATCCGCCGTAGCCAACGGCGTATGCCAGCACGCCCCAGTCGTAGCCGCCTTGGCGCAAGGCGAGTGCGGTCAGGGGAATGTTATCGAACACCGCTGAGACAAAGCCGAGGCCGAACGCGGTCTGCCACGAAGCGAACGGCAAACTTTCAACCGGCATCAGCGAGGCGGCGAGAACGAGTGCCAGAAGAAAGACGGTGCCTTTGATGGTCTGCGGCAGAATGCCGAGGTCCGGCCGGCGCCAGGGCGCCGTCGCGACAAGGGCCGCCGCGACGGCCAATCCGATGACCGGCAATTGAGCGAGCAAGTCCGGCGCGTTGAAGTTTGCCCAGACGTTGGCCGCAATCGCCGAACATAAAATGATCGCGACGATCGCAACGCGCGCCCAATCGATCGTAACACCCTTGGCAGGGTCTTTCAGAATTGGCTGATAGGCGTGTTGCTGCTTGGCGGCGATGACGCCGCTCACCAGCAGCGCGACGACAGCCGCGACGTAGGCCTTGAGGACCGACAGCGGACTGACGCCATCGATCCACATCATCGTTGTCGTGGTGTCGCCGACGACGCTTCCTGAGCCACCGGCGTTCGAGGCGGCGACGAGGGCTGCGAGATAGCCGATATGAACTTTGCCTCGATAGACGTGGCGGGCAACAGTGCCGCCGATCAGCGCGGCGGCGATATTGTCGAGAAACGCCGACAGCACGAACACCAGTGCGAGCAGTGCTAACCCTCCGGTCCAGTCGTCGGGCAGCAGCGCCGGCATCGCTTCGGGAACCTGGCTGTCCTCGAAGTGGCGGGCGAGCAGGCCAAAGCCGACGAGCAGCAGAAACAGATTGGCGAGTGTCACCCATTCATGGCCGAGATGGGCGGCGAGACCTGCCAGCCCCGGACCGGCCTTGAAGCCGGCCACCAGCAGTTTCCAGGCGACGATGGCGGCGAGCCCGGCGAGCGCCACCCGTAATGTTTGGTGATGAAAGAGGGCGACGCTGATGAGTGTCGCGGCAAACAGAAGGAACTCGACCGGAATGCCGAGCAGGTGAACCAGAGACGGGGTTGTCACGGCGGCAGTCGCGGCGGCGTCCGCGCTGGCAGGTGAGAAAACGGCCGTGGCGATGACTGCGGCGAGGCCCAGCACGGCGCGTCCCGCCCACATCGGCACGTCATACGCCAAGATCTATTCCCCCAGATCGCCGCCCCAAGCCCGCAGCTTTGGCCGGTCCGTCCCTACTTCGGGCTGTGCTAAGCCTTTGCCCGCGCTGTCGCAAGAGCCGGTGCCGGCCGGAGTTTTGGTGCCGGTTCGACGATATATGAACGATTTTGAACGATCATACCGTCGCTTGCCTTCCGGCCCCGGGTCTCTTAATTCCGGGGAGCACGATCCCGTAGCTCAGTTGGATAGAGCACCTGCCTTCTAAGCAGGGGGTCGCTGGTTCGAATCCAGCCGGGATCGCCATTGTCTTGGCTTTCGCCCTGTCGGCTGCCGGCAATTCCGGCCCTTGCCGGCTGAAATGGTAAATATGCATAGAATTGTCCCGATCGGTTTTTCGCTCCGTTAAGCGGTTCCAGTTAGTGTCGGCACGGGTGAAGTCGCAGGGTAGTGTGCCGTGTCCAATTCCATCAATCCGTCGTCGATCAAGATGCCGGTCGTCCTTTTTGTCGACGACGAGCCGTTGTCGCAGAAGTACTTCAGGGCGTCTGTCAGCCCGTTTGCCGAGGTGTTGACTGCGTCCAATCCGGTTGAAGCTCGCCAGATCCTCGCCTTGCGCAACAATGAAATTGACGTCGTCGTCAGCGACGAGCGCATGCCGCACGAAACCGGCGTGCCGTTCCTGAGCGATGTTCGCCGCAACTGGCCAAAGGCGCGCCGGGTGCTGACCAGCGCCTATGCCGATGTTGAAAACCTGCAGGATGCCATCAACGACGCGGCTATTTTCCAGTTTGTTCCAAAGCCCTGGGATTTGGACCAACTGCGTCTTGCGGTTCATAATGCGCTGTCAACACGCGGTGTCCCCCACCGCGCCGACGGCGATAGCGATTCAGACTTGCGTGATGCTGAATTGGCGGTCTTTGCCCGCAGCTTGGAACAGCCGCTTCAGGCGCTCGAAATAGAAGCCATGCAGTTGATGGCGCTAACCGGGACCGGATCGGCTCCGTCCGCAGCACTCAGCCCGGCGTCGCTTGGCACTTGGGCCTCGCAGGTCCGCATGAGCCAAATCTCGACTGCGGCATCGCGCCTGCACGAGGCGGCGGCGGCCTGTCTGACGCTCGCCAGCGCAATGGCTGGACTTTCGAAGACACCGCGAAATCTCCAGTAAATCCAAGAAAAACGAAGTTTTTCCGGAAACAGGCATTTCGATTTGTTGCCGGTTATTCAATAGTCCTTATTGAATTAAATGCGTTCCGCAAATTGTTTCACTTGCGCTATCTCCAATGGTAATGACATTCAATGCGCGATGCTAAGTTGAGTCCTACACCATAGGACTTGATCCAGCGTAGCTGGACTTTTCAGTGCCGGCAATGACCGCAAGGGGTTGAGAAACTTGTAGTTTGGCCGAACGCATAGGTCGCTAGGTGAGTTCCAGCGACGCGCCCTGAATCGAGTCCGAATTTTTGGTTCGCTCACGACCTGGGCGGACAGGAGAACAAACGTTGGCGCACGACCGGGAAATCAGTCGCACAGTCTCGTTCACAACGAGCCAGGGAGCGACGGTGCGCGGCACGCTCCACAAGTTGACTCGCCGCAGCATCGTATTCGAAGTCTACAATCCGTATCTGGTTTTCAGAACCAGTGAAGTGCTGTCCGAATTCTCGGTCCGGCAGGGCCGCAACACCCTCTACCAGGGTGATGCAGTGGTCACCGGCGTCGTCAGTACGTCGATCCTGCTCGTCATTTCTGCCTCGTTAACGGATGCCTGGTCGGAACTCGGCGACGTGCCAGGTCTCAATGGCGGGCTCAAATCCGACGCCGAAGACTTCATCAACGATTGGGACCATGCGAACCGGATCGATCCGGATTATCGCAGCCGGGTCGCCGACCTGAGATCGTTCCTCAACGACCTCCGCTTCTGGTTGGACCAAGTTGACCTTGCGCGCGAGCCCGAGCCGGGCGGGGAGGCCAATGGGGAAACGGACGGCGCCAAGCCGAGTGCTCTCAACGGGCGCGACTTCGAGGACCTCAGAATTCCGATCATGCCGCGGATGACGGAGCTCTTTCTCGGGCTCGAAGAGGCGTCGCGCGCGCTTGATCCGGAAGTTTTCGAGAGTCACAAGCAATACGCGCAGCGCGATCTCCTGCCACTGATGATGCCGTCGCCGTTTTTCAATCGCGTCTATTCCAAGCCACTCGGCTACGCGGGTGACTACGAGATGGTCAACATGATGTACCGCAATAAGAGCGAGGGGCAGACGACCTACGCCAAGATGGTCGACGATTGGCTGCTGGCCGGCGGCCCGCCGCAGGCGCATCGCAACCGCATTCACATGCTGGAGCGGATCTTGTGCGAGGTGGCGGAACAATCGCCGCAGCGCAACAGGCCTATCCGGATCATGAATGTCGGATGCGGACCGGCGCAGGAGCTTCAACTGTTCTTCTCCAAGCTCAATACCGATCACCGCTTCAAGATCGATTTGCTCGATTTCAATCCGGAGACGCTCGACTACGCGCGCGGCAAGCTGGCGACAATCAATACGTCGAGTTCAGACCGGCCGGACGTCAACTACCATCTCAAATCCGTGCAGGATCTGATGCGTCAGGCGATCGAGCGGGCGGATGCGCCGGAGCCTTACGATTTTATTTATTGCGCCGGATTGTTCGATTACCTGTCCGACAAGGTCTGTAACAAATTGGTACGGCTGTTCTATCACTGGTGCGAACCAGGCGGCCGGGTTCTGGTGACCAACGTTCACACCTCGAATCCGGTGAAGAGCATCATGGAACAATTAATGGAATGGCATCTCGTATTGCGAAACGAGACAGATATGATCGGCTTCTCGCCCGATACAAATCGCAGTAATGTTTATGGCGACCCCACCGGAATTAACGTTTTTCTGGATATTTTGAAGCCATCCTAATGGGATGGAAACCAACCGGGACCTGCGGCTGGCCTTTGAGCGCGACGAGCAGGAGCTTCGGCTTCGGCAGTCGAAGATCGCGTGCGTTCTCGGCATCGTTCTGATCCCCGCCGGCTTGTCGCTCGACGCCGTCATCTATCCCACCCAGTTCGCAGATCTCGCCGTCATCCGGCTGTCGGCCGCCGCGTTGATCGGCCTCTTGTACGCGCTGCATTTCCGTCGCGAGCTGCATCAGCATGTTCATTTTCTAACGATGGCCGGGCTGCTGATTGCGGTCTCATCGATGTCGGCGATGATTGCGATCACTGAGGGTGCCGGGTCATCCTACTACCTCGGCATATTCCTGATTCTGTTCCTTGTCGGCGTGCTGGCACCCGTCAGGGTCGCGGAAGCCACGGTATTCTGCATCGCGACCATCGCGATTTACGTGGCGGGCTGTTTTGCGGCCAGTCGTCATGTCTTCTCGTATGCGGAGATGTTCAACAACCTGTACTTCCTGTCGTTGACTTGCATTATCTCGGTGACGACTGCTCACTTCCACTACCGGCAGCGCTTCAATGCGTTTACATTGAAATACAAACTCAGCCTCCAGCATCAGCAGCTTTCGGCGCTCGACCGGTTGAAATCGCAGTTCTTCGCCAACGTCAGTCATGAATTGCGCACGCCGCTGACGCTGATCCTCGCGCCGGTCGAGAAGATCAAGGCGGAGGCGGCTGCCTTCAGCGAAGGGACGCGCGAACTGCTCGACATCGTCGAGAATAACGCGCTGCGGCTTTTGCGGCTGGTCAACGATATCCTCAATCTCATTAAGCTTGAGGAAGGCGGCGCGACGCTGGCGCTCAAGACATTCGATCTCGGCCACTTCCTTCGCCAGACCGCGGCGTCGATGAAGCACTTTGCCGGATTGAAGAACGTTGCGCTGTCGATCGGCGAGGTCGAAGGGCAGCTGTTCATCATGGCCGATACCGACGCCATGGAAAAGATTGTCACCAATATCGTCACCAACGCGATCAAATTCACACCCGATGGCGGCCGCATTGAGATCAATGCTGGGATCGACGGCAGCGACGTTGTCGTCAAGATCAGCGATACCGGCATTGGCATTCCGGCCGACAAGCTGGCGCATATCTTCGATCGGTTCTATCAGGTCGATGGCTCGGCCACGCGCCGTCACCAGGGTCTGGGACTTGGCCTCGCCATGGTTCGCGAACTGGTCAACCGGCATGGCGGCAGTGTCGACGCGACTAGTGCGGCCGGCGACGGTACGACCTTCACGCTGACGTTTCCGCATGTTGCCAAGGGTGAGCGATCCGATCCGACTTCCGTCGCCAGTGCAGACTTACCGGCGCCCGCCGATCCGCTTCACGCCCTCGACAAGAAAGCGGCCGCGCAGGCGCTGGTGCCGGTGTTGGTCACGCCGTCGGGTCCGTCCAATGCCGCCGAACGGACGGCCGACCGGCCGCGGCTTCTCATTGTCGACGATGAGCCCGACATGCGCCGCTATCTGGTTGCCATGCTGTGCGAGGCCTATCAGGTGTTCGAAGCCGTCGATGGCGATGATGCTCTCGCGAAAGCCAAAGAGTGCAGTCCCGACCTTATGCTGCTTGACGTCATGCTGCCGGGAACCAGCGGCCTGGAAGTCTGCAAGGTGTTGAAGAGCGGCGCCGGCACGCGCGCGATCAAGATCATCATGCTCACAGCGCGTGTCGACGAGGAGGCGAAAATCGTCGCTTTGACCCACGGCGCCGACGACTTCCTGGTCAAGCCGTTCAGTGGACTGGAGGTGCGCACCCGTATCGTCAATTTGTTGCGGGCTGCAGCACTTGAGCGCGAGCTAAAGCAAACCAATTGCGAATTGACCCACAGCCTGAAGCAGCTTCGTGAGACGGAAGCGGCGCTGGTGCAGAACGCGCGCCTCAGTGCGCTCGGCACCATGGCGGCCGGCCTGCTGCATGAGATCGGCAATCCGCTCAATTTTATGGGTACGGCGCTACAACTTGCGGCCCGCGACAAGACCATACAATTGCATCCCGATACGCAGGAAACGTTCCAGGACATCAGAGCCGGTTATGACCGGATCCATCGGGTTGTCACTGACCTCAGAGGGTTCACAGCGCCGCACCGGCCGGACAGCCCGCGCGTGTTCGACATCGAAGAAGCGATTGATCATTCCTTGCGCTTCACGGCCCACGTTCAGAAAGGCGTAACAATCACCAAGCGCCTTGCGGACACAAGGGCCGTCACTGGTTCGCCGTCGACCATCTCGCAAGTGTTCGTTAATCTGATCGTAAATGCGATCGCGGCGGTGCGCACAATTGAGGATGTGCGCCAGCCGGAAATTGAAGTTCGAACCGAAGTTCGGGAAAATCAGATGCTCGTTTTCGTCAAAGACAACGGAACCGGCATCAAGTCTGAGATCGTCGAGCAAATCTTCGATCCATTCTTCTCGACCAAGGAGGTCGGCGAAGGCATGGGATTGGGCCTCGCCGTCAGTCATCGCATCATTTCCAACCACGGCGGTTCACTCAAAGTTAGCAGTAATCCGGGAGAGTGGTCCGAGTTCTCCTTCAATCTGCCACTTGCCGACCCTGCCGGGTTGGCCGCCTCAGTAGAGTTGAAAGCAATCAGCCATGCAGCTGCGTAGCGCAAAAGCCCCGATCGAAGTTCTGATTGTTGACGATGAGCCCCAAGCGGTAAAATACTTCCAGAAGGCATTCTCGTCGAACTACCATATCGTGACGGCGACCAGTGCCGATGAAGCTGAAGACCTGATCTATTCCAGCGCCCACGAGATCGGCGTTGTTATCACCGATCAGCGGATGCCCGGTCGTAGCGGCATCAGCCTGCTGAGTTCCATCCGCGCCAAGCGGCCGGACATCGTGCGCATTCTGACGACGGCGTATTCCGATCTCGACAGCGCAATTCAAGCCGTCAATCGCGGTGAGATTTTCCGCTACGTCACCAAGCCTTGGGATCTGGAATCGCTCGAAGCCGATCTCGAACAGGCGACAAACTATTACCTGTTGAAGCAGGAATACGATCATCTGCTGCGCGAGAAGATGGGCGCCATTCAACGCTCGCTGTTGCGCGACCGCGTCAATGCGATGGCCGTGATGTCGACCATGTTGCCGGCCTACAAGAATGCGACGGCGACGATACACGGCTATCTGATGGATACGCTCGCTGAAACCGCTTGGCGCCCGGCCGTCAAGCGGCAGTGGACGGAGTTGGCGAACAAGGACCACTGGCGTCTGCCGGTCGAGGAGGCCCAGCGTCTCATCGGCATCGCAACCGATCTCAATGACACCTCGCTGATCGAGGGCCTCGCGTCCGGCGACGCGGCCAATGTTGTCGACGTGCTCGAGGACTGTGCGGCCAATCTCCGCCGCGCTCACAGCGTCATGGCCATCAGCGTTCAGAGTGAAACCGGTAAATCGATCGCGGCGATCGATCCGGCCGCCTTGAAGAACATCATGTCGCGCTTCATGGAACCGATGAGCACGTGGGCGGCCCCCGGCAGCGTTCTGGTGGCCCGCGTCAGTGACATTGGCAAACCGGAAAACCCGACCGCGACTGTCGTCGATTTCGAAATGCGCAATTTCGACGCCGCCAAGGCCGCCGGCGACAGCATCCTGCATGCTCCGCCGTACAACATGACACCGCGTATTGCGATCGAGTATCTGCGCGCCGCCTTGGCGCTCGGCCATCTCGGCGGCAAGGTCTCATCTCCGCCGGCCGCCAATGGCTTCAAGCAGGTGCAAGTGGTTCTGCCCGCCGCCGGTGCTGCGATCCGGACTGACGACCTCTCGGCTGACTGGCTTGATGACATCAACGATGAGTACGATCGTTGGATGCTCGGAATGTTCGATCTCGCAAGCTGATCTCTGCTCCCCCACTTTGCTATTTATATCTGTGCGTGCCAAGCGTGGCGCCTTCGGGTAGGTTGCGCCTATGGGCCCCGTAGCTCAGCTGGATAGAGCATCTGCCTTCGAAGTCGATTTCGCAGGTTTTTACGGCATGACATGGCATCACACGAATGCCGTTTTTCTCTATATAATAGAGCAAGTTATCTCAACATAGGTGCGCATAGCAAACCGTCCAAGCGCGGCGCATGGCGGAGCCTAGGGAGAGCCTAGAATGGCACGGACGCTTTTGACAGATGTCCTGATCCGCAAGCTGAAAGCCCCGGCGCAGGGTCAGGTGACGTACTGGGACAAGACACCTGGACTCGTCGGATTCGGGATGCGCATTTCAGAAGGCGGACGGAAAAGTTTTGTCCTGATGCGTGGTCGTGAGCGACGCCG
>JANORU010000547.1:0-4561 GCA_031415475.1 Hyphomicrobium sp. | reverse complement strand
TCAGTTTCAATCGCAGCCAAATGGTCAGCTCTTCACCCAGCAATCCGGGGTTGGCATGGGTTGGCGCCTGATTGCTCGCGGTTTTGAAATGGGCGTTACCAAAGCCGCCGTTGCCACCCTTGGCGATCAGCCGGCTCTGGCCAATCGTCATCAATTCGGCAATCACAGTTTCCTGGTCATCGGCAAGAATTTCTGTGCCCGGCGGCACCCTGAGGATGAAGTCGTCGCCATTGCCACCGGCCCGGTTCTGACCCATGCCGTTGGTGCCACGGCCCGCCTTGAAGTGCTGCTGGAAGCGGTAATCGATGAGCGTGTTGAGATTGCCGACGCATTCAGCGACCACATCACCACCGCGCCCGCCATCACCGCCATCGGGGCCACCGAATTCGATAAACTTTTCACGCCGGAAACCGACGCAGCCGTTACCGCCGTCGCCGGCCTTGATGTAGATTTTGGCGAGATCAAGAAACTTCATGCTGCCCGGCCCCATAACCGCGCCGTGAGCGGCCGTTTCATCTCATATCGAAGTGTATCGACGTCGCATTGGCGCGCTTCGGAGTAGGCGCTGCAGCGACCGCTTTCCTTGAAGCCGAGTTTTTCGATCACGCGCCGCGACGCCGGATTGTCGACGAAGTGGCAGCACGTCAGACGCGGCAGCCGGGCTATTCGAAAGCAATGACGAACCAGCGCTGAACCGGCCTCCGTGGCGTATCCGCGGCCCCACCATGGGCGGCCGATCCAATAGCCGATTTCGCCGGAGCCATCGTCAGTCTTGGAGTAGCCGATCAAACCGATCAATTCTCCGTCGAGATCGATCGCGCGCACGAATTCGTCATCGGCGATCGTTTCCATCCAGTCCTCGGCCGCGTGCATGCCATAGGGGTGCGGAATGCGCGCCGTCATCCGGGCGATATCCCAATCGCCGGCAAGCTCGGCAACGCGCGGCGCATCGGCGGATGTCAGCGCGCGCAGCGCCAACCGCTTGGTTTTCAACGGAGGCTTGAGTGTGGATGGAACTCGCATACGCTTCTAATCGATCACAGGACCAATGGAGTGTGCAACGCCCAAGATGACAAAAGGGGGGCGGAACCCACCCCCCTTTGCCGGAATCTTTAAAGTGGCGATGCGCCTTACTCGGCGGCAACGGCTTTCAGCGGCTTGACCGAGATATAGACCCGGCCCTTGGCCTTGGTCGCATACTCGACCTGGCCCTCTTCGACCGCGAAAATCGTGTGGTCGGTGCCCATGCCAACGCCCGTGCCCGGATGCCACTGCGTGCCGCGCTGGCGGCACAGAATGTTGCCCGGAATGACATGTTCGCCGCCGTATTTCTTGATGCCAAGGCGCTTGCTCTCGGAATCGCGGCCGTTGCGCGTCGAGCCGCCTGCTTTCTTTTGTGCCATGAACGTTATCCTTGCGAACGGGGCGCGCCGTAGACCGCGCGCTGAAACTTATTGATTAGCCGCTGATGCCGGTGATTTTGACAATCGTCAGATCCTGGCGATGACCCTTCTTACGGCGCGAATTCTTGCGGCGGCGCTTCTTGAAGGCGATGACCTTGGGGCCGCGCGACTGCTCGACCAATTCAGCGGTCACTTTGGCTCCCGACACCGTCGGTTTGCCAACTTTGACGCTGGCGCCTTCGCCAACCATCAGAACTTCGGTGAACTCAAGCGTGGAGCCGGCGTCCCCGGTCAGCCGCTCAATCGTCAGGACATCGTCCTTGGCGACGCGGTACTGCTTGCCGCCTGTCTTGATGACAGCGTACATTTTAAGCCTCTTTCTCGCGCTTTTCGCGCGTTGGGTCTGATCCGCGCCCTGTGGCGCCGCTTGAAAACAAGCGGACTTTCAAGGGGTTAGCCGGGTGGCCAACCTGAGCCTCGGGCAGCGCTATTGCCACGGCACGCCCAAAAGCGCCCGTGGTTGGCCGGTTTATCCTTGAGACGCGTGTTAAAGTCAACCACGGCCGAGATTTTAGCCGCACATGGAGATCGCCCCGTTGAACGTCCAAGCTCGCCAGCCGATTGCCGCTGAAATCACGGACCTTGCGCCGATCCCGGTTGTCGACTGCGGACCCGGGTTCGCGATGGCAACGCTTGAGGCGTTCCCCGATCGTGCGCATGACCTGATGAACCTCGCCACCCAACGCTTTCCGGCTTCGGCGCTCCGCCAACTCGATAAAGTCTCGAAAGCCTGGCTGGTCAAATGGCAGAACACGCACCTGGCCGAGATCGACGCCGTGGCCGCTAAACTCGACCGGCCTGGCGCCTACTTCTTCTCGGTCAACTACGAGTGGGGCTGCACCTGCCGCGTCGCACCCTCGCCCGACCGGTCGAGCGCGCGGCTGATCCGTGTGCTCGACTGGAAAACCGCCGGCCTTGGCCGCAACGTCGTCGCCGCCAAGGTTTCCAATCCGCTCGGCGACTACGTGGCGCTGACGTGGCCGGGCTATACCGGCGTGTTGACGGCGATGGCGCCGGGGCGCTTCTCGGCGGCGCTCAATCAGGCACCGATGCGCAAGGCGATCGGCTTTTTCTATCTCGACTGGGTTGCCAACAGACGGCGCGTCTGGTCGATGCCGCATCCGACTCCCTCGCATCTGCTGCGCAAGATCTTCGAGGAAGCGGCAACGTTCGCCGAAGCGCGCAAGATGCTGATGGAGCAGCCGGTCTCGACACCCGGAATCTTTTCGCTCGCCGGCTTGTCGCCCAACGAAACAGCCGTGATCGAGCGCTCCGAAACCGAAGCGCGCGTACATGACGGGTCTCAGGTCGCGGCCAACCATTGGCAGTCGGCCGGCTGGACAGGCCACCCGCGCGGCAGCAACAGTGCCGGCCGAGCGGCCCGCATGAGCAGCATCGCTACAGAGCTCGACGGCACGTTTCCCTGGCTCACGCCGCCCATTCTCAACGCCAACACGCGGATCGTGATGGTCAGTGACGCGAAGGCCGGGCGGCTTGTTGCCCGCGGCTACGAACAGATGCGGCCCGCCACGCTGGCGCTCGAATTGGCTGCTTAGCTCAGCTACTGTTCCCGTTGGAACAGAATTCAGGATTGGAATGACTTAACGTTGCGGCGTCGTTTTGAAAGTGCGCTACCGGCCAGCCGGTGCCGCGCACCATAGCCATGATGGTCAGATGCCATGACAGAAACAAACAGCCTGTTCCGCGCCCGAAAGCAATTCGAGGCGATCCGAGGATTCTACATCCACTTCATGGTGTTCGTGCCGGTCGTGCTGTTGATTGCGGCGCTCGATGCGATGCGCAGCGGCACCGATGCCTGGCCGTTTGTGGCACTCGGCTGGGGCATTGGGGTCGTGTTTCACGGCTACGCCGCGTTCGTTGCCACGCCCCGCCGCCTGGCCCAGTGGGAACGCGACAAATCTCAAGGAAATCAATCGCCCGCCGCCTAGAGTGCTTCCGGAAAAGTGCGAAGCGGTTTTCCGACAAGAAGCATGGAGAAACGAAGCGCTAGGGTCTGTCCACGATTCCGCTAAAACCAGTCAGACCCTAGAGCCTGTTTGCTTTAGATCGAAGCATATCCCGCATTCCTGAAGTAGTTTGAGCACTCGTCAGGCGGGAAGCGGTCGAGCAACGCGCCGATGCGTTTCCAGGTGGCCTCGACGGTTCGTTCGGCGGCTTTGCGCAGCAGTGTTTTGAGCTTTGCGAAGACCTGCTCGATGGGGTTCAGGCCTGGTGAGTAGGGCGGCAGAAAGAAGAGACGTGCGCCGGCGGCCCTGATCGCGGCGCGTACGGCGCGGCCTTTGTGGCTGCCGAGATTGTCCATGATGACGATGTCGCCGGGCTTGAGTGTCGGCACAAGAACTTGCGTCACGTAGGCGAGGAAGCTTTCGCCGTTGATCGGTCCATCGAACACGCAAGGTGCGGTGATGCGGTCATGGCGCAGGCCTGCGAGGAACGTCAGCGTCTGCCAGTGGCCGTACGGAACCTTGGCGACAAGCCGCTCGCCACACGGAGAGCGTCCATGAGTGCGGGTCATGTTGGTCTTGGCCCAGGTCTCATCGATAAAAACGAGGCGTGCCGGATCAAACTTTCCCTGATGCCGCCGCCAACGGACCCGGCGCCGCGCGACGTCTGGCCTATCCTGTTCGCTTGCGTGCAGACTTTTTTTTGAACGTGATCCCCTCGCGGGCAAGGACATGCCAAACCGCGTAGTGGCTGACGGCAACGCCGCGCTCGGCAAGTTCGGCGGCCAGCGCTCTCAATGTGATGTCGGGCGTCTCGGTGATGCGCTTCAGAAGCCAGTCGCGTTCAGTTGCCAGCGCATAGGGCCGCCTGCCGCCCATGGGCTTGGCCTCGGGACTGCCTGTCGCCCGAAAGCGCTGTGACCACTTCACGACGCTGGCCACGCTGACGCCGAACGTCTCGGCAACCGACCGGCACGACAGGCCATCTTCGACGGCTGAAACGACACGCTCGCGCAGATCGAGTGAGTAAGGTCGAACCATGCAGGCTGGCCTCCGCTCCAGCCCCCACGGTGAATCATATTCGCGGCCCCTTGGGAATCCCTTCCGATTCAATCAAGAACAAACAGGCACTAG
>JANORU010000546.1:0-2079 GCA_031415475.1 Hyphomicrobium sp. | reverse complement strand
ACGGGTTGGCCAGGACCTCATCGAACGCATTTACGCTGCGACCGGCCGGGCGCCGAACGACGCCGGCGCTCAACCATGACGCTGCGCACGCTCGACAAACTGGAAGAGCGGCTGATCGCGTTTCTAATGGCGGCCGCGACCATCGTCATTCTGATCGCCGTCATTCAGCGCTACGGGCTGGCGCAACTTGGTCATCTCGTGCTGTGGAGCCGTGACAACGGCTGGACCGGGCTGTCCGAGTGGTCGCGCAACCTGTACTTCACGCTGCTGTCGATCCGGCTGACGTGGGCGCAGGAACTGTGCGTCTACCTGTTCGTGTGGATGGCCAAGTTCGGCGCGGCCTATGGCGTACGGACCGGCATTCACGTCGGCGTTGATGTTCTGGTGAACCGGCTGCCGGACGTCTGGCGGCGGCGCACTGTGTTGTTCGCACTCGGCTGCGGCGCGTTGTTCACGGCCATTGTCGGATCGTTGGGCGCGCGGCTCGTCTGGCATCTCGCCGACAGCGGACAGGTCTCCGCCGTGCTCGAAGCGCCGATGTGGCTCGTCTATCTCTGCCTGCCGCTCGGCTCGTTTCTGATGTCGTTCCGCTTTCTCGAAGTGGCGTGGAACTTCAACAAAACCGGCACACTTCCGCATAGCAATGACTGGTCCGATTCAAGCCTCGGCGCCGCTCCGGAGCCCAAGCCATGACGTCGGCCTTCATTTTCGGACTGCTGATTGCGCTGATGCTGACCGGCATGCCGGTGTCGATCGCGCTTGGGCTGACGGTGCTGTCGGCGCTCTTTCTGTTGACCAACGTGCCGGTCGATGCGGTTGCGCTGAAACTGTTCACCGGTATGGAGAAGTTCGAGATCATGGCGATCCCGTTCTTCATTCTGGCCGGCGGATTTCTGACCCACGGCGGGGTCGCCCGCCGCATGATCCGATTTGCAACAGCGTGTGTCGGCCATTGGCCGGGTGGGCTTGGGTTGGCGGCGGTTCTGGCGTGCGCGATATTCGCTGCGGTCTCGGGCTCGTCTCCTGCCACAGTCATTGCCATCGGTTCGATCTTGCTGCCGGCGATGGTGGCGCAAGGCTATCCCGTGCGGTTTGGCGCCGGTGTTATCGCATCGGCGGGCGCGCTCGGCATTCTCATTCCGCCGTCAATCGTGATGGTGCTGTATGCGCTTGCGACATCGGGCATGAGCGCTAAGGGACCCGGCGGCGAGCGCGTCGCGGCCGCGTCAATCGATGATTTGTTCATGGCCGGTGTGATCCCGGGGCTGGTGCTGGCGACGCTGCTTGGCGTCACGACCTGGTACATCGCCCGCAAGAACAACTATCCGCGCTCGGAGCGCGCGAGCTGGGCCGAGACGGGCCGGGCCTTTATCGACAGCTTCTGGGGTTTGGCGCTGGTGATTGTCGTCATGGGCGGCATCTATGGTGGCTTCGTCACGCCAACCGAGGCCGCCGCCGTCAGCGCCGCTTACGCCTTTATCGTCGCCAAATATGTCTACAAGGACTTGAGCTGGCCCGACGTACCGCGCGTGCTGCTGGCGTCCGCAAGCATGAGTGCCATGCTGCTCTACATCATCGCCAATGCGATGCTGTTCTCGTTTCTGCTGACGCACGAACAAATCCCGCAGGCGATTGCCGACTGGATGGTCGCGCAAGGATTCGGCAAGATCGCCTTCCTGATGGCGGTCAACGTGATCCTGTTGATCGCCGGAACGTTCATGGAACCGGCGTCAATCGTGCTGATCCTGGCGCCGATCCTGTTTCCGGTTGCCGCCAAACTCGGCGTCGATCCCGTGCATTTCGGCATTATCATGGTCGTCAACATGGAGATCGGCATGATCACGCCGCCGGTCGGCCTCAACCTCTATGTCGCCAGCGGCCTCGCCAAGCTCGGGCTGACGGACATGTCGAAAGCCGTCGGCCCCTGGCTCGCCACCATGCTCGCCTTCCTAATGATCGTCACCTACTGGCCGGAGCTGTCGCTGTGGCTGCCACGCGCGCTCGGGCTGATGTGATCAACCAAACGCGCCGAAGTGGTGCGAAATGCCGGTGCCAATCTCGCGGATGAATTAGTAGGCC